>DATJWI010000130.1:0-6076 GCA_035501375.1 Solirubrobacteraceae bacterium | reverse complement strand
TTTCAGTAGCGCGACCGCTCACCAGCGGTCGCGGCGCCGGAGGCGGCGCCACCAGCGGAGGCGGCGCCTCCGGCGGCGCACACGCTTCGCGCGCTCGCCCTCTTCCTCGGCCTCGCGCAGCAGCGCGATGAAGTACTCGTCGCGTTCGGCCTCAACGAGTTCGTCGTAGTCGATCACCGCCGCACACCCGTGGCACTCGGTGTCGTCCATCAGGCCGAGCGTGTACGCCCGCGCCTCTGAGCAGACATCGGCAGCCATGTTTTCGAGAACGGACTCGGGGATCGCATCGAAGCCGGCATGAGTCGTATGCGTTTCGGTGGCTCCACTCATCGCGGCGACGACCTCGGACGGCCTAAGCTCTTGCAGACAAAATATCACATCAGGGTGGTCCGCAGCCGTGGCAACAGCTCATCCCTGACGACCCGATCGCACGCGTCCCGCCGGAACCGGACGAGCGCAGGGACGGCCAGGGAGGCGTAGTCGGCCGGTGGCTCGTCGAGCGCCGCGCGCAGCGCAGCCCCGAGATCGCCGGAGACCAGCCGCGCGTCCAGGTCTCGGGCGATCGGCAGCGCCACGTATGGACCGGGGGCGGGCGTCGTGACGAGCAGGCACCCGTCGGCCAGAGCCTCGAGCTGGGCGATCCCGTAGTCCTCGCGCCGGGGCGCACACACGAAAACGCGGGCGCGGCGCAGCAGGGCGCGGTACTCCTCAGGCGACAGCCGGCCGGCGACGCGCACGCCTCCCTCTCCCAGTCCGATCATGTCATCGCCGACCGGTTTGGGCACGACCACGCGGCCCTCGCCAAGTCTCGGCTCGCCGCCGGCGCTCGGCACGGCCACGCCCGCGCGGGCCAGCTCGTCGGGCGGAGCGCCGGCGAGCACCAGCTCCTCGCCTGGCTTCCGTATGCGGGCCCAGGCCGCGAGCACCCTGTCGATGCCCTTCTTGAGGGGGTTGGCGGCATAGGCGATCGCGGCGATGTCGCGCGTCGGCGGCGCCGGCCCAGGCGCGCTCGAAGGCCGGCTCGGGGACCTGGCGGGCACCGGCGCGGAAGACGTCGCCGGGATCGGCGCCGAGGGCTCGACAGGCACCGGCAGAACGAGGGCACGCGCGCGCGCGTATGCCGCCGCGGAGGGATCGTCAGGTAGCGCCTCGACCAAGCCGCCCTCACTCCAAGGCAGCAGCAAAGGCGCCTGCGCAAGGCGCCGACGCTCGACCGGCCGCTGCCAGAGGCCGTGGCGGCCGGGCCGGTTGCCGGCGCTAGGGGCGTCGAAGCGGATCGCGCCTGGGCGCGGCCACAGCAAAGCGGCGGTCGTCGAGGAGTAGACGATCGCCTTCGGTCGGTGCTCGGCCAGGCCGGTCAGCGCGGCTCGCCTGGCGGCGAGAGCCCAGGCGAGGTCGGTCAGCGCCAGCGTCCGGAGCGAGCGCTTCGGCGGTGACGCCGACACGACCGCCACCGAGGCGCCGGCCCGGCGCAGGGATCCAGCCAGCTCGGCGTCGGCGGCGCGCAAGCCGGCGGTCGAGCCGAGCGAGACGATCAGGACGTCCAAGGCCTTTTTACGTGACCGCGCCGTTGGTGGTCTCGGGCCGGATCGCTTTGAAGCCGGGGGTCCTCTGCAACGCGATCGGCTCGATCGGAGATGTCCTGCGCACGAAGAAGGCGATCCCGTCGCGCTCCTCGATCGCCAGGACGGCCGCGTGCTGGCGGCGCCAGGCGAGCGCCCAGATGATCGCGAAGCCGACCGCGATCCCGGGGATCTGGGGGGCGAGGAAGGCGAGGCCGCCGGCGAGGAGGGTGAACACGAGCAAGGGCCACAGCCTGTTGAGCAGGATCGCTCCAGGGCGGTGCTCGGGCAGGGCGGTCGAGGCGCGGGCTCCAGCGAGCAGCCTGGCGATCGCCGGCGAGGCCTGGGTGCGGCGACCGAGGCGCAGCCCGATCAGGGCGGCGACGATCCACCAGCCGAGAGCGGCCACCACGAGCCGCTCCTGGGCTGCGACGGTCATCTGGGAGTCGGCGATCGCCAGCATCGTGACGGCGGCCAGCGCCGTCGCGGCCGCGCCGCTGAGCAGGACGGTGGTCTTTAGGAACTCGACGAAGCGCATCTGAGCGTGCCTAGCTGCGCCTGACTGAACGTGCTCGAATGCTCACTACAGCAGGGCCTCGAGCAGGCTGCGCACCCCGGAGGCGCCGTCCACGGTCAGGTCGGCCTCGCCGGCCAGCTCGGGCGGGGTTTCGTCAGAGTCGACGGCCACACATAGCGCGTACCGCAGCTGGGACGCGCGCTCCAGCTCGCGCAGCCCGCGAAAGGCGTCGAGGTCGGTCCTGTCGTCACCGACGTAGATCGCGACGCTGACCGGTTGATCGCGCAACAGCGCCGCGACGCCGAGACCCTTGTTCAACTCGACGGGCGGGCGCACCTCCAAGACCTTGCGCCCCCAGTGCGCGGCGAGCCCCTGCTCGCCGGCCTCCTTGGCGATGTCCGCGGCGGCGGCCTCGGCTGCCTCCTCGTCGGGAACGCCGCGCCAGTGGAAGGCCGCGATTGCCTCCTTGTCCTCGCCGCGCAGCCGCAGCCGCCGGCGCTCGGAGGTGTCGGCGGCCGCCGCGAACGCGCGCACGCGGGGGACCCAGGCGGCCAGTTCGGGATCGAGCTCGGGCTGCGTGGCGCCAGGGCGCAGCAGTTCGCCTCCGTGGTTGCCGACGTAGGCGATCGTCCCGATCGCGACGATCTGGCGGGCGGTGCTCGCACGGCGGCCGCTGACGCAGCCGACGACGCGGTAGCGCCTGGCGATCTCGATCAACAGCGAGCGCGTCGCCTCGGGCACGTGGGCGTCGGCGGCGTGCCTGACGATCGGCGCAAGGGTGCCGTCGATGTCGAGCAACACCGCGGCCGCGGCGGGGTCGGAGCGAAGCGGTTCGAGCGCCGTGGCGAGCGTCGCGGCGGGTGACACGGAGACTAGTATGGCGTGCTCCGTGGCCGAATCGCACCACGCCTCAGAACTGAGCGCGCGCACCTTGAAGCTGGCGGCGATCGGGACCGCCGCCGGCCTGTTCAGCGGCCTGTTCGGAGTCGGCGGCGGCAGCGTGATCGTGCCGCTGCTCGTGCTGTGGCTTGGTTACGGAGAGCGCGAGGCGACCGGCACCTCGCTGGCCGCGATCGTCTTCATCGCAGCGGTCGCCGCCGCAGTGCAGGCCGCCTACGGCAACGTCAGGGTCCTCGATGCCGCCCTGATCGGCGTGCCCGCCGTTGGCGGCGTCCTGCTCGGCACGTGGCTGCAGCAGAGGGCCCACGTCCAGGTCATCGCATTGCTGTTCGCGGCCGTGCTGGTCGCCTCGGCGGTGGAGCTGGTGCTGCAGTGATCTGGCTCATCCTGATCGGCCTGGCCGCCGGCGTGCTCGGCGGGATGCTCGGCGTCGGCGGGGGTGTGCTGTTCGTGCCGGGGCTCGTGATCGTGGCGGGGCTGACCCAGCACGAGGCCGAGGCGACTTCGCTGCTTGCGATCGTTCCAGTCGCGCTCGTCGGCGCGATCAGCCAGGACCGCTACGGCAACGTCCGCCACCGAGATGCCTTGCTCGTCGGCCTGCTGTCGGTGGTGGGCGCCGTCGGCGGGGTGGCGCTCGCCAACGCTCTTTCGGGCATTGTCCTGAGGGTCGCGTTCGCGGGGTTGATCTTGCTGATCGCGTTTCAGCTCGTGCGCCGGGTGTTGGGCGAACGCGCGGCATTGAGCACTGCGGGAAACCCCGTACCAGGCGACGATCCGATGGTCTAGACTCAATCGGGATGGGACTCGACAACCCACTCCACATCGCATTTCTGGTGGTCGTCTTGCTGCTCGTGTTCGGAGCCAAACGCCTGCCGGAAATCGGTCGCTCGCTGGGAAGCGGTATGCGCGAGTTCAAGACGTCGGTGACCGGAGAGCTGCACCACGATCAGCAATCCCAGCCGACGCTTGCGACGGGCGTTCCGCAACAGCAGCAGCCGAACCCGGCCCAGCAGGTTCAGGCACCCCCGGCGCAGGGCACCCAGGCCCCAGTCGAAGCGGTCGCCGTTCCGGCAGAGCAGCCACCGGCCTCCTGAGGCCGCGCACAGCCATCAAGGCGCAGCGGTTTCGCGCCTTCGGCCTGCGCGGGAGTTAGAATCGAGCCACGATGCGTCTGGGACGGGCGTTGTCATCGCGGTACGTCAAGGTGGCCGTGACATGCACCCTGGCATGTACAGCCGTGGGCGCGACGCCCAGCGCGGCGTTTGCGGTCACGTTCGGCGCCGACCTGAGCCAGCCAGCGAACAATCCGATCACGTGCGGCGACGGCGTGATCAATCAGATTCTTGGTCGGCTCGAATATCCGCTGACGATTCCGCCCGGATCGTACGGCTCGTGCCTGTGGACCGGGAGCGGGGTGACACAGTCACTCGAGCCCCCAGAAAGCGGCACGGTGACGGCCGTAAAAGTGAGGGTCGGCCCGGTCACGGGCGCTATGCGCGTGGTGGTGTTGAGGGCGCTGTACAAAAACAGTTTCGTCATCGGCGAGCCCGAAGTGGCGTGTTGCGTGATCCAGCAGTACGGGCCCGAATTCAGACCTGCCGTGAACTCGGTCTCGACGATCGAGACCGGTCTGAACATGGACGTACAGCCGGCGCCGCCGGAAGGCGACTTCGAAGTCGTGCACTTCGATCTGCTCGGCCTCGAAGCGCTCGAACCGAATGTTCCGATTCCCGCCTACTCAGCGACCGAAGGCGGAGAGGAACCGGGGACCCCTGACTTCGCTTGGTACCCGGCGCCTTCGCTCGCGGGAGTGCCCGCCCCGAGCCCGGATGTCGACCAGTACCAGTGGGACTTCAGCGGCTTTCAGGTCCTGATGAGCGCCGAAATGGCCGGGCCCGCCCCGGGCGGCGGTGGCGGAACCGGGGGCAGAGCCGGCCCGCAACCCGCGGCGCCCGCCCCGGTGATCCCGGTCGCCGTCCCGGTCCCGCGGCCAGCGATCCCCGGCCTGACGCTGCCGAGACTGACGCTGCCCGTGCAAAACGGCGGGATCGCGCTGCCGGTGCAGTGCACGGGAGCGGATTGCATCGGCGCCGTGCTGCTCCAGAACATCGAGCAGCCCGGCGCGACGATCGCCCGCGCCGGCAAGCACAGTCCCAAGACGGTCACCTATGGCTCGTCGAAGGTCAACGTCAAGGCGGGGGCCAAAGGGAAGGTCACCGTCAGATTGAACGGGGCCGGCAGGCGAGCGAGCAGACACAGGAGCCTGAAGGTGTGGGCCAATTTCACGTTCGGCTCGATCAAGCTGAGCGAGCGGATCACACTGCGCGGTTGAACGATCAGGCGCTGCCGGTACCGGTGTCGCCGGGTGAGGACTCGGGCTCAACCGCCAGGACGGCCGGCCGCGCCTCGGCGCGCAGCTGAGAACCGCACTGCCAGCAGTAGGCGGCGCCGCGGCTGTGGACCGCGCCGCAGGAGCGGCATTGGCCGTGGACGCCATCCTGCGCGCCGGCGAGCAGACGCTGGATCTCGTCCAGCTCGGCATCGGCTTTCTGAAGCTCGGCGGCGCGCTGAGCGAGGACATCGAGGCGATAGTGATCGCGGATCGCCATTTCGTAGGTCAGCCCGCCGAGGTCGAGCGTCAGCGCCGCGACGCGCTCGGCGAGCTCGAAACGGCGGCGGCGCAGGTCGGCGAGGGAGCCGGACGGCGCATCTCCCGCGCGATGTGGAGTGTTTGCGATCCTGGCGGCAAATCCTGGAGGTACCGGTAGCTCGAGCGGGGCCACGACCGTGATCAGCCTCCGGTTTCGATTGGTTGGGCGCCGAGCTTGTTGATTTCTTGCTCGTGCTTCTGGCCGCTCGTGCTGCCAAGTTTTTTGAGTTTTTCGGAGCTGACCTTGACCGCTTTCGGGGGCGGCTTCTTTTCGATTGCCTTGGCTTCCTGGGCTTCGTGGGCTTCGGTCTTGGCCGCTTCTTTGGCGGTTTCTTTGGTGGCGGCGCTCGAGCCCGCGGACGCGGCGCCGGCTGCCGGCGTCGTCGCGCTCCCGGAGGTGGCGCCCGTGGACGTCGCCGGCGCGGCGGCGGCGGCGAGGCCGCCGAG
>DATJWI010000129.1:0-11809 GCA_035501375.1 Solirubrobacteraceae bacterium | reverse complement strand
GGCCCACCCCGGCGATCGACGGCAACCACACGATCGCGCCGATCCCGCTGGCGAGCACGCTGCCGCCCGCGGGCTCGACGCTGACCGTGAGCGGATGGGGCTATGACAAAGAACTCGCCGGTGGAGCCCGACCCTCCGAAGAAGTGGGGTTCCAGCGCTACCTGCAGTCCACTCAGATCCCGCTCGTCGCGCAGGGCGCCTGCGAACAGGACTACAGGGCCGTCGGTCGGACGGCGCCGCCCGGAACGGTCTGCGCGGGCAGCGCGGGCCCTGGTCCCTGCTACAGCGACAGCGGCGGTCCCCTGTTCACGGGACCGCCGACGCCCCCCGGAACCTATGCGCTGCTCGGCGTGGTCGACACCGGCTATGGCTGCGCCCAGGCGAGCTATCCGGTCATCTTCCAGAGCGTCCTCGACGCCAACAATCTCCGGTTCGTCTCCTCGAACCCGCCACAGGCTCCGCTGGAGCAGGCCCCGCCGACGATCTCGGGCGACCCTGAGCCGGGACACGCGCTTGCCTGCAACCCGGGCTCTTGGAGCGCCAACCCAACCTACACCTACCGGTTCTACTCAGACCAGACCACACCTTCGACCCCAGACGCGCACACCGCCCTGACGTCCCTCTCCCCCACGGACACCTACACGCTGAGCGCGGCCGACGCCGGCCGCAGGATCCTCTGCGAGGCCAGAGCGACCAATGCAGGCGGTTACAACTTCGACATCAGCCAGGATCTCACCGTCGCCGGGACCCTGTACACGCGATCGGCCGGCGAACCGCCGCCCGCCGCCGCCCCGACACTGACGATCGTCTCCAAGAACTGCCAGCACAGGCGCTGCGTGGTGAACGTGCGCGCCTCTCAGGGAACCGGCGCGGCCGCGGTCGTGGCCGTGAAGGCGACGCTCGGCTTCAAGCGTTGGAGACCCTGCCGGCGCCGGCGCTCGGGGCGCTCCAGGTGCCTGCGCACGTTCGAGCGCCGTCTGCGGGCGCAGGCCATCCCGGCCGCCCATTTCGTGATCCGCACGGGCCGGCTCAGCGCCGGCCGCTACGAGCTGAGCCTGCTCGCGATCGACCGGGCCGGCGTCCGCCAGACCCGCGCCACCGTGGTCGGGCTCACGGTCGGGCGAACAGGTCGCGGGCACCGATAGCAGAGGTACGCCCGACCGACTCCCGATAATGGCGGGCAGTGCCCGATCCCGACCAGTCGGTCTCCGCGAACACCCAGCTGGCGGGAGAGCGCGCGCTCGCCAACACCGCCTTTCGCGGCACGGGCGAGATCGTCGGGCGCCTGGCCTCGCTCGCGCTGTTCGCGGTCGTGGCGCGCAAGCTGGGCGAAAACGGGCTCGGCGCGTTCGTATTCGCGGTTGCCTACCTGGGTTTCGTGATGGTGGCGATCGACCTGGGGCTCGACCGCTACATCCTGCGGGCGATCGCACGGGAGCGCGAGAGCGCCGACCACCTCTTCTTCAACACGATCGCGCTGAAGCTGGCCCTGGCCGTGCCCCTGTTCGCCCTGAGCCTGGCCGGTCTGCGCCTGGTCGGCTACAACGCGACGGCCCAGGCGACCACGCTGGCGCTGACGCTGGGCGTGCTCAGCGACTCGGTGGCGCGCACGCAGGCGGCGATCTTCTCGGCGCACGAACGCGGAGGTCCTCCGTCGCTCGCAGACGCCCTGCAGCGCATCTGCTCGGCCGGCCTCGGGATCGTCGCGTTGCAGGCCGGCTACGGCGTGGTCGCCGTCGCCGCCAGCTACTCGATCGGCTCGTTCCTAGGGGTCCTGATCGGGTTTGGCCTGTTGGCCCGCACAATCGGGATGCCGGAGCGCGCCGTCGACAGTCGCCGCTGGCGGAGCCTGGCCACGGCGAGCATCCCGTTCGCCGCCCAGGACACCTTCTCGATCCTGCTTGCCCGCATGGACACGCTGATCCTGGCGGCGTTCGCCACCCAGGCCGCGGTGGGCCGCTACGGCGCCGCCTATCGCCTGTTCGAATCGACCTTCTTCATCGCCTACGCCCTCACGGGCGCGTTCTCGGCGATGTACACCAACCTGAAGCTCGAGGGCGACCCGTCGCTGCGCTCGGTGTTCCAGCGCTCGCTCAAGCTCGCCCTCGTCCTGTTGATGCCCGTGGCGGTTTCCTTCCTGGTGCTGGCCGAGCCGATCTGCAAGCTGATCTACGGCCCCGACGTCGCGGCGGCGCCACCGCTGCGGATCCTCGGACCGGGCGTCGTCCTGATGGGCCTCGTGACGCTCTGCGTCTCGCTGCTGGTCTCGCGCGAGCAGCCCCGCCGGATCGTGCCGTTGACCGCCGCCATGGCCGCCCTGAACGTCGCGCTGAACCTGGTGCTGATCCCGTCCTACGGAGACATCGGCGCCGCAGCGGCGATGCTGGCCACGGCCCTCGTGTATGCCGTCTGGGTCGTGCATCGGGCCGGTCGAGCGGTGGCCGGCATCGGGGTGCCCGCGACGCTCGCGGGCGCGGTCGCGGCCGGCCTGGCGATGGCGGTCGTCGCCTGGCCGCTGCGCGGCAGCCTCCTGGTGGCGCTCCTGGCCGGCGGCGCGGCATACGCGGCCGTGCTGATCCTCGTGGAACGGCTCATCAGCCCGCTCGACGTGCGGTTCGCGGCCAGTACCTTGCGCAGGCGTCTGCCCAAGCGCCTGGCTGGAGCCGCGCGCTAGCCCGGCCGCGTAACCCTGGCGAGGGCGTCGAACAGCCTGGCCGAGGCGACCTCCGGTGCGAAGCGTTCGCGCGCGAAGCGCGCCCCGGCCTCGCCGGCGGCCTGGGCCAGGGCGGGGTCGCGCAGGTAGGGGGCTATCGCCTCGGCCATCGCCTGGGGGTCGGCTTCGGGCACGAGCGTGCCCGTCTGGCCGTCGAGCAGGCCCTCGGGAGTGCCGCCCCCGGCGGTGGCGACGACCGGTAGGCCGACCCAGCTGGCCTCCAGCATCGCGCCGCTGAGGCCCTCCCATCCGAAGCCGCGCTCGTCGCGGAAGGTGGCGTTCACGAACACGGTCATGCGCGCGAGCACCCCGGCCACGTCGCTGACGAAACCGGTGAGCTCGAGCCGATCGCCGATACCCAGCTCGATCGCCAGCCGGCGCAGCTCGTCGGGGAAGTCGGGACGATCGGCGGAAGGGGCGCCGGCGAGGATGACGCGCAATCGCGGAAACTCGGCCGACAGGATCGCGGCGGCCTCGACGATGTGGCGCTGGCCCTTGATCGGGGTGAGCGTCGCCGTCGTGCCGATCGCGAGCTGCTCGCGCTCGGGCGCGACCCGCTCGTCGGCGGGGAGCCGCACCGGCGGTCCGACGACTGCAAGCAGGCGGCGGCGGCGCAACCGTTCGCCGAGCGCCTCGGCGACGGCCTCGCTGACGCTCACGACTCCGTTGACGGCCAGGGCCAGGGGGCGCGTCAGGACGGCGTCGAGCGAAAAGTCGATCTTGTGCCAGACCAGCGGCACCCCAAGGCGCCGGCACGCCGGGACGGCCATGAAGGCGGCCTTCAGGCCGGTCGCCCAGACGACGTCGGGCCTGCTCTCCTCGAGCGTCTTCAGCAGTGAGCGCGTGAAGCGCGCCATGCCAACGGGCGTCGGCCTGCCGTCGTAGCCTTCGGCCGCGTCGGTGGGCAACCCCCGCTCGATCAGGTACGGGCGCAGCGGCCCGTCCTCGATCAGCAGCGCGCTCACCTGGATCCCGGGCGGGCGATGGCTGACGAACTCGGCGAGCGACAGCTCCCCGCCGCCGAGCACGCCGTAGGAGGAGAGGGCCAGGACCTTCATCGCCGGGTCAGCTTGCGGAAGCGGGCGGTCAGCAGCAGGCGGGCCATAGCGAAGAAGGGCCGGGGATCGTCGGGGGTCCACCAGGCCAGCTCGCGGACGTGGCGCAGCGATCTCAGCCACTGACCAAAGCCGAGCTGACGGCGCCTGATGAGAACGGCCGAGGAGCGGATGTCTTGGGGCTCGACCAGCCAACGGCGCCCGTCGCGCGCGGCTGAGGCGGACGGCGCGCGATGGCCGGTCCGATCGGGCGGGCCGGCCGGATCGGGCGGAACAGGCGGGCCGGTCCGATCCAGCGGGCCGGGCGGAACGGGCGGGCCGGGCGGAACGGGCGGAACGGGCGGAACGGGCGGGCCAGCCAGATCGAAGTACAGCGCGCGCAGAACATCGAGCCCGTCCTCGTCCACGAAGAGCCTGAAGCTGGAGCCGATGCGCGGGTTGACGTCGAGCAGCTTGAAGCGGCCGTCGCGACGGTCGAAGCGAAAGTCGAGGTCCACGATCCCGCGATAGCCGACGGCCGCCAGAAACGACCGGGCGATCTGAGCCAGTGCGGGGCTGGCCTGGCAGAGACCGAGGGTGGTGGCGCCGGCATCGGACGGAGATTGCCGCAGCTTGAGGCCGGTGAACGAGGCGGTGCAGCGCCCGTCGCGATCGAAGTACCCGTTGAACATCCAGTCGGCCTCGGGGGCGTCGGGTATGTGTTCTTGGAGCATCACGTTCGGGGCGGCCGCCGACTCCAAGGCCCGGTAGGCAGCCAGCAGCTCCTCGGAGTCGTGCGCGAGCAGCACGTTCGGCGCTACGGCCGACGCCGCGGGGCGCGAGGCGTCGATGCGCTTGGCGACGACGGGGAAGCGGGCGTCGGCGGCATGCTCGACGACGTCGGCCTCGCAGGCCGGAAAGGCGGCCAGCGGCGTCGCCACGGCGTGCTTGACGCAGAGCTCGTTCATCGAGCGCTTGTCGGCCAAGGCCCGGGCCAGCCCGGGGGGCTGGCTGGGGAGCCGGAAGAGATCGCTCAGACCGTCGCCGTGGTCGTCGAGAAACATGGCGCTCGCGTCGTCGACGGCCACGAGCAGGGGGCGGTCGTTCCCGGCGGCCAACGCGTGCAGAGCCGCGAGCGTGCGGTCGCCGTCCGGGTCGGGGGCCAGAGCGGTGCTGTGACGGTTGTAGCGGGAGCGGGCGACCGGGCCGGGCGGGCCGGCGCAGAGCAGCGAGACGGGGATGTCGAGCCGTCCCGCCGAGCGCATGATCGCGAGGGCGCCGTGGTGCAGCGAGACGCCGGCCAGGCCGAGGATCACGATCGGCGTGGGCTCACGCCCGGGCTCTTGCTCCTGAAACGATCCGCGCGCGGGCCGGCTCACATCAGCCGGCCTACGCCACCCGGGCGTAGTCGTACGCGAACTCGATCGAGCGATCCCGGTTGAGCACGAAGCCGAGGACGGGCGCGTGCACGTTCTGGAGCTGATGCAGGACGTCGCGCACGGAGCGCTCGTCGGAGCGTTCGAGGTCGACCACGATGACGACCCCGTCGACGCGACCGGCGATGATCGAGGCGTCGGCGCCGGCCGACACCGGCGGACAGTCGAGCACGACCAAATCGGCGCGGTCGGCGAGCTCTTGCAGCACAGGCGCCAAGCGGCTCGATTCAAGGACGGCCGCCGGGCTGGGAGGCAGCGGGCCGGTCGGCACGAACTCGACGCCGTCGGTCTCGGTGGCGTGCAGCATCTCCTCGAGCGAGCAGTCGTCGAGCAGGTAGTTGGACAGGCCCGGATGCAACGGCTCGACCCGCTCGGGCAGCACCGCCTTTTGCAAGGAGGGCCTGCGAAAGTCGGCGTCGATCGCGATGACGCGCGAGTCGACTTCGGCCATCGCCTGGGCCATCTGGGCGACGCACGTGGTCTTGCCCTCGCCTTCGCGGGCGCTGGTCACGGCGATCACGCGCGCGGGCCGGTCCGGACTCGCGAACTGCAGGTTGGCGCGCAGCAGGCCGAAGGCCTCGTTGAAGGCGTTGACAGAGGTGGCGGTGCGCCCGCGACGCGGCATGCGCGCGAGGATCAGCTCGTCGAAGCGCTCTCTGACCTCGTCGGCGGTGCGCAGGCGCGTGTCCAGGCGCTCCCACAGAAGGGCGCCGCCGACCCCGAAGAACAGGCCGAGGATCGCGGCGACCAGCACGTACAGGGTCGGCCTTGGCCGCGAGGGAGCGGTGGGCAGCGTCGCGCTGCTCGCCAGGGCGACCTCCGCCCCGACCGTCGAGCCGAGGTTCTGGCGTATGTATTCGATCACCGCCGAGGCATAGGTGTTCGCCAGGAGCTGCGCCTTGTGGGGGTTGTGATCGTCGGCGGTGATCTTCAGCAACTGGGTTTCGGTGACGGGGCTGACCGAGATGGCCGAGCTGACCGAGCTGCCGGTCTCACCGCCCTTCAGCTGGCTTGCCACCTGGTTCGCGATCACCGAGGAGCTGATGATGTCCGAGTAGGTGCGGGCGGTCACCTGGGATGCCTGGACCGCGTCGAAGGAGGCCGCGTTTTCCTTCTGGATGACCACGAGCGAACTCGTCGCCGAGTAGACCTTGGGCAGCGTCTTGGAGACGATCGCGGCGGCGATGACGAAGACCAGGAAGGTCGCTACGACGACCCACCGTCGACGCCAAAGAATGTCTAGGGTGGAGCGGTCTTTCATGAGCTGGTCATCGATCGCATGTTATTGACGGGTTCGGCGGGCCCGCCGGGCGCCACGCGCGGGCGCCGGCGTCGGCGTTGCCCCTTCATCGGCGCGGCCGAGCCGCTCCTTGATCGGCGCCAGCTTTCCTGACATGAGCGACCGATCCGCTCCATCGACGCCAGCCGCCGCGAACGAGGCGCGCTCCATTCGCGTCGCGGTGATCGTTCCCTGTTACAACGACGGCGAGCTGGTCGGCGAGGCGGTCGACTCGGTTCTGGGGATCGCCGAGGAGGTGGAGCTGGTCGTAGTGGACGACGGCTCGACCGATCCATATACCAAGCATGCGCTCGGCGATCTGAAGGCCAGGGGGATCGCGGTCCTGCACCAGGAGAACGGCGGCCTGTCGGCCGCCAGGATGGCCGGCGTGAGGGCGACCTCGGCGCCCTATGTGTACGACCTCGACGCCGACGATCTGGCCGAGGCGGACGCGCTCGCGGGCATGGCCGACCTGCTCGACGGCGATCCGGGGGCGGCGGTCTGCTACGGGAACTACCGTGAGTTCGGCGACTCCGAGCTGATCAGGCTCGTCCCCGAGAGGATCGATCCCTTTCGCTTGGCCTACACCAACGAGTACCCGGTCACGGCGCTGTTCAGGCGCGAGGCCCTCCAGGCCGCGGGCGGCTGGCGGCACGTCGGCGCCGGTTACGAGGATTGGCGGCTGTGGATGACGCTCGCCGAAGAAGGCCGCCGGGGAATCTATGCCGGACACGATGTGTGCACCTATCGCCGCCGCCTGCACGGGCAGCGCATGCTGGGCGCGGCCAAGGCCGACCATCGCTCGCTTTATAAGGCTCTGCGCCGCGAACACCCAGGGTTGTTCGCCGAGCTGTCCCGGCACAGGCGCGACTCCGAGCTGTCGCCGGTTCGCAAGGCGCTCTACCCGATCCTCTACGGGGGCCGGCGCCGCTTCGGCTTCGAAGCGAAGGTCAAGCGCTGGCTGGATCGGGCAGGAATCTGGACGCTGCGCGGGTAAGACGTTGCTGTGAACGCACGAACCGCTCGCGTCCTGCCCTGGGCGATCGGCGGGCTCGCCGCCGCGACCTTCGCCGCGATCGACGTCGAGCTGGCCTACAAGGTCTCGCCGGTCGTGGCGCTGGGTCTGCCGATCGCGATCGTCGCGACGGTCTACTTCTTTTACAGGCCGATGGTCGGCGTGTACGTGGCGCTGCTGTGCGTCCCAGCCGAGGCGCTGAACCTGAGCTTCGGCTCGTTCGGGCTCACGCCGACCAAGGCGCTGCTGCTGCTGGTCGGCGGAGTGGTCTTCTTGAGGTTCCTGCTGTCGGGCACGATCGGCAGGCCGCACCCGGCATACATCGCGTTCCTGCTCGGCCAGGCGGTCACGATCCTGGGCCTGCTGGTCGCCAAGGACACGTTTACCGTGATCAAGATCTGGGTGACCTGGTCGGCCTTCCTGGCGGTCTCGATGCTCGTCGCCTCCGCCGAGGCCCGCCAGATCAAGGTCATCTTCTACTGCCTGTGCGTCGGCGGAGCGATCCTGGCGTTGGAGTCGCTCTCGCACGGCACGAGCCAGACACTGGTCAACGGCGGGCGCGCCGCGACCGATCGCGCCCAGGGATCCTTCACCCATCCGGCCCAGCTGGCCTTCTGGCTGTTGCTGTCGATCTCCCCGACGCTGATCCTGGCGATGATCGCGAGACCCGGGCTGCGAGCGCCGGTGCTGGGCGCCGCGGCCCTGTCGATCGCGGCGCTGCTGCTGACCCTGACCCGAGGAGCGGTGGTCGGGTTCGCGGGCTCGCTGCTGGTGCTGCTCAGCTGGGCGCGATTCAGGCGCTTCGCGCTGGCTCTGCTGGCCATCGCGGCGATCTATACGGCTGTCAACTTCGAAACGATCGCCCACTCGCGCGAGATCTCGGTGGTCACGACTCGGATCAGCACCGTCTCGGAAGGAGCCTCGGCGGGCGGCGAGCGCCTGCTGATCTGGAAGACGACGCCGAGCATCATCGCCGGCCATCCGCTCCTCGGCGTCGGGGCCGGCAACTTTCCGAAGATCTCGCTCGAATACGGTCTCAGCGAAGACGGGCTGCCCTTCCAGCACGCCCACGACCTGCTGCTGACGGTGGCCGCCGAGCGCGGCCTGATCGCGGCGGGCCTGTTGATCTGGTTTTTGGTGGCGATCGCCAAGACCGGCATCGACGCGATCAGAGACCGCCGCGGCGAGCTATACCCGTATGCGCTGGGACTGTGCGCGGCGCTGTTCGGCCTGTTCTTGGACTCGTTCGTCGACTATCCGCCCGGCCAGGACGCGGTCATGGGCACACTGATGATCGAGGTAGGCGCGCTGATCGCCCTGGAGCGTCACATGCGGGCCTCGCGCGAGGCGGGCGCTACCGGCTCGCTGCCCGAGCGCTCTTAGCGCGAGGACGATCTTCGGATTGAAGGCACGGCGCCGGAGGGCGGTCTCTCGGTGTGCAGGAGATGGACCTGACCGAAAGGCGGGTTAAGAAAACCTACCGCACCTTTTTGTCACCTTTCCTAAAGTAACAAGTCTTCACAATTGGAGGGGTAGAAAACCTTAAGGGCTATCCCGGTAGGGAGTGTGCTGGCCCGATCGGAGGTCTCGTTGATCTCCGATCGGTGGATCCAGGCTTAGCGCGGGCGCTCTTGGGTGCTGGCCCGATCGGAGGTCTCGTTGATCTCCGATCGATGGATCCAGGCTTAGCGCGGGGCGCTCTTAGCGCGGGCGCTCTTGGCGATCCGTGCCGCGATGGCGCGAGCGGGAGCCGGCCGAGGCGAGGCGAGCGGTCCTGTGGGAGCGCCCGCCGTGGACGTGATGGCCGCCGCCGCTCGTCGAGTTTCCGTGCCCGGAGCCCGAGGAGCCCGAGCCGGAAGAGCTCACGCCCGAACCGGTCGCGCTCGAGCCGGAGCCCGACGAGCCCGCTTCAGGCGACGTCGATCCCGGTGTCGGCGATGGTGGCGTGCTCGCTTCGGGCGGGCTCGGAGGCGACGGAGATCCGCTCTGGCCGCCTGCGCCCGAGCCGCCTTCGCCCGAGCCCGCGCCCGCGCCCGAGCCGCCTTCCGATGAGCCCGAGCCTGTTTCGGGCGCGCCGGGACGAAAGGGTTCTGATGCGCTTGGCAGCTGCATCGCCGCCTTCAGCGCGGCGTAGGCCGGAGTCGGCTGGAAGTTCTGGCGGAGCATCCCGAAGTTGTCCTCGGGATCGGCGGGGTTCGTTGCCATGTCGCGCAGCTCGTAGACGGTTGCGCCGGCTACGTAGGGCAGGCCGTCGAGCAGGCCGAAGGCCTGGCCCGTGTATTCGGCCTGCTGCTGTTCTGTGTTGGCGCCCGCGCTCGCGCCGGTAGGCCAACCGAACTCGGTTATCCACTCGGGCGTGTCGTCGCCGGCGGCGAGCTGGGCTGCGTGCAAGGACTCGATCCCGCCGAGGAAGCTGTGCCTGACCGCGGTGTTGGCGGGCGCGGCGCCGTCGGCATAGGGGTGCACGGAGATGCCGTCGTAGAAGCCTCGGATCCCGTCGGCATAGAGTTCTTTCAGGAACGGCAGGTCTGCATAGGCGAGCGAGCCGGCCAGCACGGGCACGGCGGCGTTGCCTTCCTTGGCGCCTTCATAGAAGGCCTTGACCATCGGCGCGTAGGCGGCGGCGACGTTGGGGGCGTTGAGGTTTTCGTTGATCTCGGGCTCGTTCCAAGCCTCGACGGCCGCCAGCTCTGGGCCGTAGCGGCCGGTGATGAACTTGGCGAAGGCGCCGTAGTAGGCGGGATTGGACGGCGGATCGTTCCAGGCGCGGCCGGTCGAGGCCCATGACGGCGTCTGCCAGAGCGTGGCGATGATCTTGATGCCGCGCGCGCCGGCCCCGGCGCTGAGGGCATCCAGCTTGGCCAGGTAGGTCGGGTCGTAGTGGCCTTTCGCGGTTTCGAGGGTCGCCCAACCGACGTCGACGCGCAGGACGTTGACATCGGCGCCCTGCAAAGCGTTCAGTTCTTCTGTCATTTCGGTGTTCGACACGGTCGACCACAGTGAGTGGACCTGGGCTCCGCGGTAGGCGGGCCCGGCCTGTGCGGCGACCGCGTCGAGGCTGGCGAGGGTTAGGAGCACGCAGGCCAGCGCGAAGACGGGCCTGAAAAGGGCGGATGCGGAGTATGTGTGCGGTTTGCGGAGCATTTGCGAGGACCTCGATATGTCCTCGCTATCGACCCCCTGCTCGCCTCTCATGTCCACACGGGTGTGGTTCTTGGACGCATGATCGACCGGTCAGCCAGACGCCCAGGACTTTCCCGATACGATCCCCGCGGCTTATCCGCACCTCGCTCGACACACTTGCGTGACCCGCGTTCTGCTCGTCCATCAACCGACCGACGGAGGCGTGGGGCGCCACGTGGCCGACCTCGCCGAGGGGCTCGCGGGCTGGGGCTACGAGGTCGTGCTTTGCGGCCCGTCGCGACCGGCGGGAACATCCGAGGACGCGGCTCATGTGAAGCTCGATCTCGGCCGGGCGATCGCTCCGCGCCGGGATCTCGCGGCGATCGCCGGCCTGGCGAAGATCGTGAAGGAGCTGAAGCCCGGCATCGTCCACGCCCACAGCTCGAAGGCGGGCGCGATCGCCAGGCTGGCCAGACTGGCGAGGCCCGGCACGCCGGTCCTGTACAGCCCTCACGGCTACGCCTTCAAAGGCTATTTCGAGCGCGAGCGCCAGCGCACGGCTTACCGCGCGATCGAGCGCTCGCTGGCGGCGCTTGCCAGCCGGGTGATCTGCGTGTGCGAGGCCGAGGCGAGGGCGGCCCGCGCGATCGGGCAGGCCGCGCGGGTGAGGATCGTTCACAACGGGATCGCGGCGGCGGCGGAGGGCCCGGTCGACCCGGCCGTCGCCGGGCTGGCGAAGACAGGGCCGGTCGTGGGCGCGCTTACGCTGCTGCGGCCGGGCAAGGGGATCGAGACCCTGATCGACGCTGTCCCGGGCGTGCTCGCCGGACATCCGGACGCCCAGGTGGCGATCGTCGGCGGCGGCCCCGGCCTGGAGGCGCTGCGGGAGCGGGCAAGGCTGGCGGGGGTGGCCGAAGCAGTGCACTTCCTGGGGCCGAGCTCGGACCCGATGGGCGTGCTGAGAGGGATGGATGTGTTCGTGCATCCGTCGTGGGCGGAGTCCTTTCCTTATGTGGTCCTTGAGGCGATGTCGCTGGGCAGGGCGATCGTCGCCAGCGATGTCGGTGGGATCGGCGAGGCGATCGTCGACGGCGAGTCCGGCAGGCTCGTCGCGGCGCGCGACCCCGAGGATCTGGGCCGGGCAACGATCGCCCTGCTCGACGACGCGCAGCTCAGGAGGCGAATGGGCGACGCGGCGCGGCTGCGTCA
>DATJWI010000128.1:0-8303 GCA_035501375.1 Solirubrobacteraceae bacterium | reverse complement strand
AGGGGGCGCCCCAGGACCTCGACTCCGAGCAGTGGGCGACCTGGCGGCGCTTCAACGAGATGAACGCGCGCGAGCTGTCCGGCGGCTGGGACGTGTGCCTGGTGCACGACCCCCAGCCGGCGGCCCTGCACAGCCTGGTGCCCGAGAAGGCAGCCGGCTGGGTGTGGCGCTGCCACATCGATCTGTCGACGCCGAACCAGCACACGATCGCCAAGCTCATGCCTTACGTGGCGGGCTACCCGCAGACCCTGTTCCACATGAAGGAGTACGTGCCGGACGGAATGCTCGGCAAGGTGAACGTGGTGCCGCCGGCGATCGACCCGCTGACCCCGAAGAACATGGCGCTGTCCCCGGAGGACGCCTCGTTCGTGTGCGGCCAGTTCGGGATCGACGTCGATCGCCCGTTGATCTGCCAGGTCTCGAGGTTCGACCCCTGGAAGGACCCGCTGGGCGTGATCGACGCCTATCGCACGGTCAAGCAGAGAATGCCCGACGTGCAGCTGGCGCTGGTCGGCTCGATGGCCTCCGACGACCCGGAGGGCTGGGACTTCTTCAACGCGACGATCGCCCACGCCGACGGCGACAGGGACATACACATACTCAACAACTTCAACAACGTCGGGGCGATCGAGGTCAACGCCTTCCAGTCCCACGCCGACGTGGTGATCCAGAAGTCCACACGCGAGGGTTTCGGGCTGACTGTCTCGGAGGCGATCTGGAAGGCGAAGCCGTTCATCGGCGGCGCCGTCGGCGGTATCCCCCTGCAGATCGAGGACGGCGTCACGGGCTTTCTGGTGTCGAGTGTCGAGCAGTGCGCCGAGCGCATCCAGGAGGTACTCGAAGACCCGGCTCTCGGCAAGTTCTTGGGCAGGCGCGGCAAGGAGCACGTGCGCACGCACTTCCTGACGCCGCGCTACTTGCGCGATTACCTGAAGATATTCGGGGAGCTGGCCCGGTCATGAGCGCCGCGCCGGCACAGCGAGGCCCGCTCGTGCTGGTGTCGAACCGCGGCCCCGTGACCTTCCACGAGGACGGGGAGATCCAGAGAGGCTCGGGCGGCCTGGTCACAGCGCTTACGGGCCTGGCTAGCCACAGGGACGCGATCTGGATCGCCTCGGCGATGTCCGAGCACGACGCACTGGCCGCCCAGGCCGCGGGAGGGGGCGCGTTCCCGGTGGTCTCACCGACCGGGGACAAGTTCAAAGTGAGGCTGGTCGTCTCCGAGGAGGAGGCTTACGACCGCTTTTACAATGTGTTCGCGAACCCGATGCTGTGGTTCATCCAGCACTACCTGTGGGACCTGTCCAACGCGCCGGACATCAGGCGCGAGGAGATCGAGGCCTTCGAGTTCGGCTACAACGCGGTCAACGAAGACCTGGCCAGGGCCGTGGTAGAGGAGCTCGACGGCGCGCGGGAGCCGGTCGTGATGGTGCACGACTATCACCTGTACACGCTCCCGGACCTAGTGCGCAAAGCCAGGCCGGACGCGTTCTTGCACCACTTCATACACATCCCGTGGACGCAGTCGGACGCCTGGCGGGTGCTGCCGGCGCGAATCAGGGAGGAGATCTACGGGGGCCTCTTGGCAAACGACATCATCGGCTTTCATACGCGCTCTTACAGGCGCAACTTCTTGCAGTGCTGCAGGGACCTGCTGGATTTGGAGGTCGACTTCGAGCGCGGCGTCGTCAGCTACGGCGAGCGCGAGGTCTGGGTTCGGGCCTACCCGCTGCCGATCGACCACGAGGCGACGCGCAGGCTCGCCCAGAGCCCGCGCGTGTCGGAGTTCGAGCAGGAGCTGATGCGCAGGCGCCGCGACTATCTGATCCTGAGGGTGGACAGAGCCGACCTGTCCAAGAACGTGCTCAGGGGCTTCTCGGCGTTCGACCTGTTCCTGGAGCAGCATCCGGAGTTTTCCGAGCGGGTCACGTTCATGGCCCAGATGATGCCCTCGCGGACCGACGTGCCCCAGTACGCCGAGTACCTGGAGCGGATCGAGGCGCTCGTGGCGGTCGTCAACCACAGGCACGGCACGCCCGACTGGATGCCGATCCAGCTGAAGCTGCGCGACGACCTGGACGAGGCGATGGCCGCTTACAAGCACTACGACGTGCTGGTGGTCAACGCGATGTTCGACGGCATGAACCTGGTCGCCAAGGAGGGCCCGATCGTCAACGAGCGCGAGGGCGTGTCGATCCTTTCGGAGAACACCGGCGCGCACGAGGAGCTCGGCGAGTACGCGCTGTCGGTGAACCCGTTCGACATCCAGGAGACCGCCGACTCGATCTATGCCGCGCTGACGATGCCCGCCGAGGAGCGCCACACGCGCGCGAAGGGCTTGGCCGAGATCGTCACCTCCAGGGACCCCGGCGACTGGATCGACGAGCAGCTGGCCGACATCCGGGCGAAGGTGAGCCCAGTAGACGGGTAGCTGTCTCTCCTCGGAGTGGGTGCTGCGCGTGCGTGCGCGTGCGTGCGCGTGTGGGCGCGCGTAGGCGCGCACGCGCACGCAGCCGGTCTAAATCCCAAGACCCGCTACTCTTCCGGCCGGACATGACTTTGCAAGCCCCCACATACGACTTGGTGCTGCTGCTCGACCCGCAGGCCGAGCCGGACACGCGCGCGAAGATCGTCGACGACGCCCGCGCCACGATCACGGCGAAGGGCGAGGTCGTGGGCGACGCCGACTGGGGCGATCGCGCGCTGACCTATCCGATCGACCGCAAGAAGGACGCCGAGTACCACCTGCTGCAGTTCCACGCCTCGACACCGGAGCTGCTGAGCGAGCTGGACCGGACGTTGCGCATCACCGACGGCGTGATCCGGTTTCGGATCGTCAAGCTGAAGCCGGGCACGCCGGCGGCGCCGGACCTGCGGTCGGGCGCCTACGCTCCGCCGAGGACCAGCGCGGAGGGGGCAGGCCCCGCGACCGCCCCGGCCGCCCCCAGCCCGGCTCCCGCCGCCACCGAGTCAGACGCCACGGCCTCCACGCCGGAGCCCGCCGCGGAAGAGCCGGCTGAGCAGGCGACACTCGCCGAGCCCGCCTAGCAGCCCGGCCCGACGACTGGTAATACACTCGTCGGATGGCGTTTGCGCAGGACAGCGGCCAGCGGTCGCGCACGAAGAGGGCCGACGTGCTGAAGGCCTCGCCGCCGATGTTCGAGTCCCGGATCCTGGACGCCTGCTCGCGGGTGCACCCGGCGGTGCCGGTACTCGTGTTCGGGCCGGCGATCGTCGCGCTCGCGATGTGGAGCCTGCAGAGTCAGAGCCTCGTGGTCACGCTCGCCCTGGCCGGCGGCGGCTACGCGCTGTGGACGCTGTTCGAGTACTGGCTGCACCGGGTCGTCTTCCACTTCGAGCCCGACCACGGGCTGGGCGCGCGGATGCACTGGATCATCCACGGCATCCACCACGAGCACCCGAACGACCCGCTGCGCCTGGTGATGCCGCCGGCGGTGAGCATTCCGCTGGGGGCGTTCGTGTTCGGGCTGCTGTACCTGGCGTTCGGCTCCGACTACGCCCCCGGGCTTGGAGCCGGATTCTTCGGCGGCTACCTGGCCTACGACATGATCCATTACTACGTCCATCACTTCGTCCCGCGCGGCAATCTCGGCCGGGCGCTGCGCGAGCGGCACATGCGCCACCACTTCCAGGACGACACGAAGGGTTTCGGGATCAGCGCCCCGTACTGGGACGAGGTGTTCAAGACCTCTTCGCGCGCCACGCACCCTCGGCGTTCCGCGCAATAAGCGGCTTCTGTCGCAAAGCGTCGCCGCCGGGCCCTCTACACTCGGATATCCGGCCAGACGAACACCCGTTCGCCCGCGCCGGGCAAGCACTCGGGCAGACACGCACAGAGAGCCCTGAGAGACGAACACAGAGAGAAAGGAACGAGCCGTGGCCGCCACCAACATCAACAGGGTCGTGATGACCGGAAACCTGACCGCCGATCCCGAGCTGCGCTCGCTGCCGAGCGGCACTTCGGTGTGCAGCCTGCGCATCGCCTGCAACACCCGCCGCAAGAACGGAAGCACGGGCGAATGGGAGGACAAGCCGAACTACTTCAACGTGACCGTCTGGGGAGCGCAGGGCGAGAACGCGGCGCGCTACCTGTCCAAGGGGCGGCCCGTGGCGATCGACGGGCGTCTGGAGTGGCGCGAGTGGGAGGCCCAGGACGGCACGAAGCGGCAGGCGACCGATATAATCGCCGACTCGGTGCAGTTCCTTGGTTCGCGCGATGACGCCGGCAGCGGCGGCTTCGCCTCGGGCAACGGAGCGGCACAGGGCCAGGATGTACCCACTCACGAAGGGGACTTCCAACCCGCGGCGCCCGTCGCAGCGGGAGCCGACGACGACATTCCGTTCTAGAGACCAGGCACAACGAGAGGCATAGGGCAGGTAAGCAAAGTGGCAAAGCGCGGTCGCAGCAAGCCCATGAGGCGACGAGACAAGAAGGGCGGTCCCGGAGGGGGGCGGCGCAAGCCGTGCCAGCACTGCCGGGACAAGGTCGAGCAGGTCGACTACAAGGATGTCGGCACGCTGCGTAAGTTCGTGTCCGAGAAGGGCAAGATCCGATCGCGTCGGATCACGGGCGCCTGCCGTCGCCACCAGAGCCAGATCGCGCGGGCGGTCAAGCGCGCGCGCGAGCTGGCGCTGCTGCCCTACGTGCATGAGGGTGGCCGCGACGACAGCCCGCGTCGCGAACGGGGCGATCGCGACCGCGAACGCTAAGAGCGCCGCGACCCCGCGAAGACGGACGACCCGAACCGAGAAAGGCCGAGACGATGCCTGAAGCGATTCTCTTGCAAGACGTGGAGCAGCTCGGCGAGCAGGGCACGGTGATCGACGTCTCGAAGGGCTACCTGCGCAACTATCTGGTGCCCCGCAAGCTCGCCCAGCCGGCGACGAAGGGCGCGATAGAGGCGATCAAACAGCTCCGGGAGGCGACAGATAGAGCTGAGCGAAGCGCAATTGAAAAGGCCCAGGAGAACGTGAACCTGCTGAACCGGACCGTCTTGACGATCCCGCAGCAGGCGGGAGCCGACGGCCGGCTGTTCGGGTCGGTGACCGCCCAGGACATCGTGACCGCGATCAGGGAAGCAAGGGGCTTGAAACTCGACAAACGCGGCGTGCATCTGCCGGAGCCGATCAAGAACGTCGGCACCTACATGGTCGTGGTCGAAGTGGTCGAGGGCGTGACCGCCACGATCAAGACCATGGTCGTCGCCAAGAAGTAACGCGCTGCACGGTCCGGGCAGCCCAGTCCAGACCGAGGAGGGGGCCCTGGGGGAGGGCCTGACCTCCCCCAGCTCATGCTTGGTCGTCGCCAAGAAGTAGACATCGGCCTTGTCCGCCGCGCGCGCGAACATACGTTCGTGGCGAGCAATTCAGGCGGACATAGCGGGGACGTCGATCGGCGCGTGGGCGCCGCCGATCTAGACTCGCGCGAGCCATCATGAACGTCGCCGTCACGACCAACGGCGCCGGGAACGGGGCCGGTCGCGGGCAGGGCGCGGGCGGACCCGTGATCGCGCCGCCGCACAACCTCGACGCCGAGCAGTCGGTGCTCGGCGCGATCCTGCTGTCGGACCGCTCGCTGTACGCGCTGGTGATCGAGGAGGGCCTGCGGCCAGAAGATTTCTACCGCGAGCGCCACGGCGCGATCTACGCGGCGATGCTCGCTCTCTACAACGAATCCGAGCCGGTCGACGTGCTGACCGTGACCGACCGTCTGCGCCAGCTCGGCAAGCTCGAGGAGATCGGTGGGCCGGCGGCCGTCGACGAGCTGACGGGGGTCGTGCCGGCGGCAGGCCACGCTCGGCGCTACGCCCAGATCGTGCGCGAGAACGCGCTGCTGAGACGGCTACTGAACGCGTCGTTCGAGATCCAGGAGAGCGTGCTCGGCCACTCGGCGGCGCCACGCGAGCTGGTCGAGCAGGCCGAGAAGGCGATGCTCGAGGTCGCGCGCGACGACCGCCAGCAGGACTTCCGGGCGATCGAGGAGGTCCTGCACGAGGAGCTCGACAAGCTGCACCGGCTCTCGATCGAAGGCACCGCCCTGACGGGCACGCCCTCCGGTTTCAAGGACCTGGACGAGATTACGGGCGGCTTTCAGCCGGGCAACCTGATCATCATCGCCGCCAGACCGGCGATGGGAAAGTCGGCCCTGGTCTGCAACATCGCCGAGAACGCGGCGGTCGAACACAAAAAGCCGGTCGCCTTGTTCAGCCTCGAGATGGCAGAGGCCGAGCTGGCGCAGCGGTTCGTGGCCTCGCAGGCCAGGATCAAGGGCGAGGAGCTGCGCAAGGGCAGGGTCGCCGAGCAGCGCTGGCCGAAGATCCTCAAGGCCTCCCAGCGCCTGGCGGCGGCGCCGCTGTGGGTCGACGACTCCAGTGATGTCGGCCTGCTCGAGATCAGGGCCAAGGCCAGGCGTCTGCACAACCAGTGCGACGGAGGCCTGGGCCTGATCATTATCGACTACCTGCAGTTGATGAGGACCGACAGCCGCTACGACAGCAGGGTGACGGCCGTCGGCGAGCTGAGCCGGGGCCTGAAGATCTTGGCGCGCGAGCTGGGCGTGCCCGTGATCGCGCTCTCCCAGCTGAGCAGGGCGGTCGAGCAACGCTCGCCGAAGGTGCCCCAGCTGTCGGACCTGCGCGAGAGCGGAAACCTCGAGCAGGACTCGGACCTCGTGATGTTCATATACAGGGACGAGTACTACGAGGAGGAGTCCGAGCGCCCTGGCGAGGCCGACCTGATCATCGCCAAGCACCGCAACGGGGCGGTCGGGAAGGTGACGTTGACCTTCCAGAAGGAGTACCCCAAGTTCTTGAGCTACGCGAAGGAAGAGCGTTACGCGCAATGAGCCACACGGGCTGTCCTTTTGGGGAGTGCGACGGCAGCGGCTTCGTCGTGGACGAGACCACGAACACCGCCACCGACTGCCGCTGCCGTCGCGGGCGCATCGCCGCGAGGCGCACCGCAAGACTTGAGGGTCGCATCCCGAACCTTTACCAGGGAGTTTCCTTCGACCGGCCTCCGATCCTCGGCATGCCCGATCCGATCGTCTCGGAGGTGCGTCGCTACGTGCGCAACCTTGACAGCCGACTGGACGAGGGACGCGGGCTGTGGCTGACCGGCGATGTCGGGACGGGCAAGACCAGTCTGGCAATGATCGTTTCCAAAGCAGCCGTCGATGCTGGGCGCACTGTGGCGATCTACTCACTGCCGAGGCTGCTCAACTTGATCCGCGATGAGATCGGCACAGAAAATAGCCTGCTCGACCTGCTCGATCGCCTCTGCTCGGTCGACCTGCTCCACATAGACGATCTCGGCGCGCAACACACCACACCTTGGCGACTCGAGCAGCTCTATTCGATCGTCGACGCGCGGTATCAGGCTGGGCGCGCGATCGTCGCGACAACGAATCTCATGCCCCGCGAGCTCGCCGAACAGATGGGCCGGCGCATTCTCACGACTGTTTCGCAGGGAGACGAGGGGCAGACAAGCAGAGAGCGCACAGTGATGTCCGACGACTCCAGCGAGGTCGTAGGGCAGCGCATTGTCTCCCGCCTAGTCGAGATATGCGGCGACCCCCTGCCGCTTTATGGACACGACAAGCGACAGCCCGCTGTCGAGGACAAACGCCGGCAATCGCCTATTTCGGCGCACACAGCCTGAGGGCGCGGGCGCCCCCTACACTCGTAAACGTTCATGCCCGGAATCGTGATAGTAGGCGCCCAGTGGGGCGACGAGGGGAAGGGGAAGATCACGGACCTGCTCGCCGAGCAGGCCGACGCGGTCGTGCGCTTCCAGGGCGGCAACAACGCCGGCCACACGATCGTGCGCGACGGGGTCGAGTGGAAGCTGCATCTGATTCCGTCGGGCATCCTCTACCCAGGCAAGCGCTGTGTGATCGGCAATGGCGTGGTGATCGACCCGAAGGTTTTGATCGAGGAGCTGGACGCACTGCGCGCGCGCCGGGTCGACGTCAGCGGCCTGCGGATCTCCGCCAACGCGCACCTGATCATGCCCTACCACCTGCTTTTGGACTCGGCCGGCGAGGCCAAGCTCGGCAGCCTGCAGATCGGTACCACGCGCAGAGGCATCGGGCCCTGCTACGCCGACAAGGCCGCGCGGTTGGGCATCAGGGTGCAGGACCTGTTGGACGAGAAGATCCTCAAGAAGAAGATCGTCGCCGCGATGGAGCCCAAGCGGCTGTCGCTGCGCCCCTTCGAGAAGGACCCCGCGCTGGACCTGCGCGCGATGACAGAGGAGTACCTCACCTACGGGCACCGGCTCGA
>DATJWI010000127.1:0-2184 GCA_035501375.1 Solirubrobacteraceae bacterium | reverse complement strand
GCCGCGCTCCAGCACCACGTCCACCTCGTACCCGTCCTTGTCCCGGAAGTGGTGAAACCGGATCTCGCCTTCGCCCCCGGTCGTCTGCCGACGCAACTCCTGGTAGACGAAGGTCTCGACGAGCTGCCCGAACGTGCCCCGGTCCTCGTACAGGGACCCGGCATCGAGCCCCAGCAGCGTCGCCGCCAGACCGGCGTCGCCGACGTGGAGCTTCGGCGTCTTCACCAGGCGGCTCAACCGATTGCTGTGCCACGGCGGCAGCTCCTCGACCAGGAACACCTGCTCGAGCAGCGTCACGTAGTCGCGGATCGTCGGCCGGCTCAGCTGGAACGGTCCGGCAAGATCGGTCACGTTGAGCAGGCGCGCGGTCTGACCGGCGGCCAGCGCCAGGAGGCGCGGGAGCGCATCGAGCGAGGCGATGCGGGCGAGGCCGCGCACGTCGCGCTGCACCATCGTCTCGACGTAGTCCCGGTACCAGGCCGCCGTGCGCCGCGGCGTCGGCCGTGCGAGGGCCGCGGGATACCCCCCCGCCACGATCCGTTCGGCCAGGCGCGGGCCGAGCCGCTCCGCTCGCCGCGTCTTGAACGCTCCGTCGAACAGCTGATCAAGGAAGGCCGCCCGACGCTCTTCGATCTCGCATTGGGCGAACGGGAGCAGGCGGACGAGCGCCATCCGGCCGGCCAGTGAGTCGGCCAACTTCGGCAGCAGCAGCACGTTCGCCGAGCCGGTCAGGAGGAACCGGCCAGGTTGCCGATCCCGGTCTACGGCGACCTTGAGCGCCGTGAACAGGCGCGGCACGCGCTGCACCTCGTCCAGGGTCACCCGGCTGGGGAGGTCCGCCACGAAGCGGACGGGGTCGGCCTCCGCCGCGGCGCGCAGCACGTCGTCGTCGAGGCTCAGGTACACGTAGCCTCGCCTGGCTCCGACTCGCTGCGCGAGCGTGGTCTTGCCACTCTGGCGCGGCCCGTGGATGAGGACGACGGGGCTGTCGCCCAGCGCCTCCTCCACGCGGGGCTCGACGAGCCGTGGCAGCATCCGCGCGCGCTCCATGTCGGCTGATTGTAACCATTGATGGCGGCTGATCGCAAGGTGCGATGTCGGCTATATGAAACCTTTGCTGTCGGCCAGGCGCAACTATATGTTCCAGCACGCGAGGAAGGCGGCCAGGCGCATATGACGACCGTTGCAGAGCTGCGGGATTGCCCCGGCGCGAGGCGCTCCGTCGGCAGGACGTGCGCGACCCTCCTGGTCTTGGCGCTCACGGCGGCCGCCGTTGCGCGGGCCCAGGGCATCCAGGTCCCGGACGACGTCAAGGAGAACGTCTGGAACCGGGTCAACAACGGCTGGAGCACCGGCATCGTCATCGCCGTGCTCGACAGCACCGGCGCCCGGTACTTCAGCTACGGCAGGACCGCCGCCGACGGCCAGAGCGTGAACGAGCGCACCGTCTTCGAGATCGGCTCGATCACCAAGATCTTCACCGCGCTCTCGCTCGCCGACATGGCGATCCGGGGCGAGGTCGGCCTCGACGACCCCGTCCAGCGCTACCTGCCCGCCGACTCGGTGCACGTGCCGAGCAAGGACGGGAAGGAGATCACGCTGCGGCTCCTCTCTGCCCAGCGCTCCGGCCTGCCGCGGATGCCCGACAACTTCGCGCCCGCCGACCCCAACAACCCCTACGCGGACTACGGCGCGAGCCGCATGTACGCCTTCCTCAACCGCGACACCCTGACCCGCGATCCCGGCGCGAGCTACGAGTACTCGAACCTCGGCGTGGGCCTGCTCGGCTTCGCCCTCGCGCGCCACAACGGCAGCAGCTACGAGGACATGGTCCTCCAGCGCGTCATCGGGCCGCTGCGGATGCGCGACACCAGGATCACGCTCACGCCGGACCTGCGCGCGCGCCTCGCCAAGGGCCACGCCGGCGGCCGCGAGGTCGCCAACTGGGACCTGGACGCCCTGGCCGGCGCGGGCGCCATCCGCTCCACGGCCCAGGACATGGCGAAGCTCGTCGCCGCGGCGGCCGGGCTCGTGCACACGCCGCTCGACTCCGCGTTCCGCCTCACCGAGGCGATCGAGTTCGACGCCGGGCCCGGGATGCGGATCGGCCTCGGCTGGCACGTCATCGGGCCCGACGGCTCCGAGGTGATCTGGCACAACGGCGGCACCGGCGGCTACCACTCG
>DATJWI010000126.1:0-11357 GCA_035501375.1 Solirubrobacteraceae bacterium | reverse complement strand
ACGCCCGCCTGATCGCCGGCTACTCGTCGGTGGCCCAGCTCGGCTTCATCACGTTGGGCATCTTCGCGCTGAACCCCCAGGGCGCGCAGGGCGCGCTCTTGCAGATGGTCAACCACGGCCTGGTCGTCGCGCCGCTCCTGTTCATCGTCGCGATCCTCTCGCGCCGGGCCGGGGGTTCAGAGGACATTCGCGACATGGGCGGAATCGCGTTCAGGGCGCCCGTGCTGGCGTCGGTCTTCCTGATCGTGGCCTTTGCGACCCTGGCGATGCCGGGCTCGGCCAACTTCGTCGGCGAGTTCATGATCCTGCTGGGCGTGTTCAACGCCAAGCTCGTCATCGCGATCGTCGCCTTCGCGGGCGTGGTCGCCGCCAGCGTGTACGCGCTGAGGCTGTTCATCAAGGCGATGCACAACCGGACGGGCAAGGACGTCGACTCCCGTGAGATGACCTTCCGGGACGGCCTCGTGCTGGTGCCGATCGTGCTCGTGATCCTGTTCATGGCGATCTACCCCCAGCTGGCCCTGCAGCGCTCCGAAAAGTCCAGCGAAGCCGCGGTCGCGAGCGCCCATGCCGCGCTGAGCGCACCCATCACGACCACCGCGAGCGCGCTGCCATGATCCTCGCCACCCTCAAAGGCCCGTATGTCGACTTCGCGGCGCTCTCGCCCTTGATCGCCTTGCTGGGCGGCGCGGTCGTCGTGCTGCTGGTCGGCCTGTTGCGGTCGAGGACGGTGCGTGAGCAGGTCGTCCCCGCGTTGACCTTGCTCGCGCTGGCGGCCGCCGCGGGCCTGACGATCTGGCAGTGGGGCGATGAGAAGTCGATCGTCTCGGAAGCCCTTCGGGTCGACAGCCTGTCGTTGACCTTGAACCTGATCCTGATCGCCGGCGGCGCGTGCACGGTGTTGTTGGCGTGGCGCTCGCTGGCGACACGCGAAGCGGGTCAGGGCGAGTGGTATGGCCTGCTGCTGAGTTCGATCGCCGGGATGTCGCTGCTGGCGGCCGCCCAGAGCACGGTCGTGCTGTTCCTGGGCCTCGAGCTGCTGTCGATCCCGCTGTACGTGCTGTGCGCGACCGAGCTCAAGAAGGAGCACTCGTTGGAGTCGGGCCTGAAGTACCTGATCGTGGGCTCGGTCGGCTCGGCGACCTTGCTCTATGGCCTGGCCCTGATCTACGGCGCGACCGGCCAGACCGAGTTCACGGGCATCGCGAAAGCCCTGTCGAGCGGCAGCCTGGCGAGCGACCCGCTGACGTTGACCGGCGTGGCGCTGTGCGTGGCCGGCCTCTGCTTCAAGGCGTCGGTTGCGCCCTTCCACCAGTGGACCCCCGATGTGTACGAGGGCGCGCCCACGCCCGTGACCGCGTTCATGGCGGTCGCCACGAAGGTGGCGGCGCTGGGGGTCTTCCTGAGGCTGTTCGACGTGGCCCTGATCGAAGTCCACGGCAGCTGGGGCCCGGCGGTCGCGGTCCTGGCGGCGGTGACGATCGTCGTCGGCAACGTCGGCGCCCTCGGCCAGAGTTCGCTCAAGCGGATGCTCGCCTATTCGTCGGTCGGCCAGGCCGGCTACATGCTCGCCGGGGTGGTCGTCGCCTCCAAGCTCGGCGCCCAGGCGACCGTCTTCTATTTGGCCGTCTACCTGTTCATGAACATGGCCGCGTTCGCGACGATCGTCGCCCGCGAACGGGAATTGGCGTCCGCAAGCACCCAGGGCGACGGGGTCGCGACCACCCAGAGCGACGGGATCGCGACGATGCGGGGCCTTGGCCGGGCGCGCCCCTGGCTGGCCTGGCCGATGACGCTGTCGATGCTCGGCCTCGCCGGGATCCCCGCGACCGCGGGCTTCATGGGCAAGTTCTACTTGATCGACGCGGCCGTCTCGGGCAACTACACGTGGCTCGGCGTCGTGATCGTGATCGGCTCGATGATCTCACTCGGCTACTACCTGCCGGTCATCGCCGCGATGTGGATGAGCGAGGCGCCCGAGTCGAGCGCCGCCCCGGCCATCGGCGAGGCCTCCTCCCCCACCGCCGGACCGGCCGCAGCGGGCGAACCCCTGCCGACGCTCGCGGGCGGCTCGCAAGAGTTCGACGAGGAGGCGCCGGACGGCACGCCAAGCCTGAGCGCACCGCCTGCCGCGGCCGTGCAGACCGCACAGCCCGAGGTCGCTCTCGTCGCAATCCTGGCCGGCGCGGCGATCCTCTTCTTCGGAATCGTGCCACAGCCCTTGTTCAACCTCGTGCACGGGGTCGGCAGCGCGCTGGGGCTGCTCTGAGCCGCCGCCGACGCACTCTGATCGGTTTGCCCGGCCAGCACTGTTCCGATAAGCTGCACCCGCTTTGATTGGGACGATCGAGCGGATCATCAAGGAAGCCAACAAATGGGTGGTCGCTGTCGCCGGCTTTATCGGGGCGCTGATAACGATCTGGGGAGCCGCGCATCTGCTCCTGCCCGCAGGCACTCCCGCGGTGAAGTTCGAGAAGGCCCAGATCGAACGAAACGTTCCGCTCGAAGAGTACGAATCGCTGCACCAGTCGGGAGCGCTGGCGAACGCCTTCGGCGATGCTTCCGACCGCCAACAGATCGCCTACCGACTCGCGGCCTACACGACGCCGACATCCGAAGCAAGCTCCTCCGGCGAGGGCGGCGAAGGCGCCGGTCCGGCGAATACCGGCCCCACAGGAGCGACCGGCACGACCGGCGCGACCGGCGCGAAGGGGACGACCGGAGCCACCGGCTCGAAGGGAACGACCGAAACCGCAGTGCAGGCGCAGCTCAGGACCAGAGAAGAAGCGCGCAGGAAACGAGAATCAGAAGCCAGAGAAAGACTGAAGAAGATCGAAGCGGAACGACATAAACACGTCGTCTCGTCCGGTCACCAGGGCGGTCCTGACAAGTTCGTCACACCTCCTCCGTCGCCCACTCCATTTCACGCCGAAGGGAACGCGAAGGTGGTGGTCGGAACGGGCGCCAGGACCGGCGAAGTCGATGCGGTCCTGAGCATCGCCAAGCGCATTCTCGCCCACGAGGATCCGCGGGGACAGCTGCAAAGCGGCTGCGACACCGCGTGCGCGCTCAGGCCGCTGATCGACCACGCGATCGTGGACACCTCCTCGAACCCTGCCGAAGCCGCCAAGGAGGTCGCGGCAATCTTCACCGGAACACGCTCTCGGCACGTCGCAAGCGGACGCGAACCGGTCGGAGTGGCGGTCGACTATAAGATCGACTTCAGCGACTACGCCGGCAAGAGGGTGAGCTTGGCATGGAGTCTCTACTCGAAGGCGACGGGGGAAGTCCTGCCGAGAACATGGTGGCGCAACGTGATCGTCAAGCAGGCCGAACCGACGACCACAGAAGCGCCCGTCCAGGGCACCTTCTGGGCGCCCCTACCGCGCCGGCTGGGCCACTACGGCCTGGAGATGAAGGTCTTCGCCGGCGAAGACGAAGTCGAACATGCCTTCACCCAGGAATTCCACTGACGCGACGCGACTCGCGCCGCCGCCGGGCCTGGCCCCTCATGCGCCCGCAGAACTCGCACCGCCCGCCGGGCTCGGCGCGGGGCCTGCCTAGAGCGACTACGCCCCGAGCGCGACCCTCGCCGCCACTTCGGCCTCCCCCAACTGCCGTTCGACTAGATCCAGGCCGGCATCCCAGAAGCCGTGGTCGGCAAGGTCGACGTCAACGAGCCGGCCGATCTCCTCGGGTGTTTTGGAGCCTCCGGCCGAGAGCATCGCCAGGTACTGGGGCACGAACTCGGCGCCGCGCTGCTCGTAGCGCTCGTAGACGGAAAGAGCCAGGAGCTGGCCATAGGCGTAGGCGTAGACATAGCCGGGCGAGCCGATGAAGTGCGGGATGTAGGACCACCAGGATCTGTAGCCGTCGGTGATCTCGACCGAGTCGCCGAGCAACTCGGCCTGGCTCTCGGCCCATAGCTCGCCGAAGCGCTCGACCGACAGCTCGCCCTCGGTGCGCCTTGCCGTGTGGACCAGGTCCTCGAAGCGGTTCATGGCGACCTGCCTGAAGACGGTCGCGATCTGACCCTCGATGTTCTCGGCGAGCAGCGCCAGGCGCGACGCCGGACTGGTGTCCTCGGCCAGCAGCCTGCCGAACACGATCGTCTCGGCGAAGACGGAGGCGGTCTCGGCGAGGGTCAAGGGCGTGGACTGATGAAAGACGCCCTGCTTGGCGGCCAAGGCGAAGTGGACGCCGTGACCGAGCTCGTGCGCGAGCGTCAAGACGTCGCGCCGCCTCGAGGTCCAGTTGAGCAGGACGTAAGGATGCACGTCGGGCACGGCCGAGGCGCAGAACGCGCCGCCGCGCTTGCCGGGCCTGACGGGCACGTCGATGTAGTTGCCGTCGAAGAAGCCCTTGGCCACCTTGCCCAGCTCAGGTGAGAACGAGGAGTAGCAGTCGAGCACGATCTCGCGCCCTTCGGCATAGGTGTAGGTGACGTCATCGTCGGTGACGGGCGCCATCCGGTCGTAATCGGCGATCCGGTCGACGCCGAGCAGCTTCGCCTTCAACCGGTACCAGCGCCGCGCGATCTCATAGCGCCCCCGGACCGCCTCCACGAGCGCCTGGACGGATTCGTCGGAGGCTTCGTTCGAGAGGTTGCGCGCGGCCAGCCATCCCGGATAGCGGCGCAGCCTGTCATCGGTCGTTTTGTCGGCCAACAAGGTGTTGAACAGGAAGGCCCGCGTGCGCAGTCCCGGCTCGAGCGCCGCGGTGACCGCCTCCGCCGTGGTCCGCCGCGTGTCGCGATCCGGCAGGGCCAGGCGGCTGAGCGCGACGTCGAGGGCGACGCGTTTGCCGTCGCCCGCGCCGCTCGGCGACCCTTCGCCGTCGCCTGCCGTCCCCGCACCATCTGAGCCGGCGACCGGCTGACCACCGGGCAGCGCGACCTCGATCGCGGAGGTCAGCTCCTCGAACAGCCTCGCCCAGGCGGAGGCCCCGGTGAGGGCCTTCTCGGCGAGGATCTTCTCCTCGGGCTCTGTCAGGAGGTGCTCGCGGTAGCGCCTGGCCGAGAGCAGGTGGTGCCGGCAGAACTCGAGGTCCACCCCACCTCCGTCCCAGTCGCCGCCCGCGCCACTCCTTCCGCCGCTGGCCCGGCCGTCGCCATCCTCGCCGCCAAGCAGCTCGCGGACGCGCTCGTCGGAAAGAGCGGCCCACTCCAGCTCGAAGAACAGGAGCGCAGTCTCGATCTCGGTCCCGCGCTCCTGGGTCAGCTGCAGGAGCGCCCCGCGGGCCGGGTCGGAGGTGGCGGTCGAGAAGTCGAGCGCCGCGTAAGAGCCGGCCCTGCCCACGAGATCGTGGATCCCGGCCAGCTCGCGCATGGCGGCCGCCAAGCCCGCGCGGTCGAGGTCGGCCAGCTTGCCCGTATAACGCTCGGCGAAGGCGCTCGCGCGCGCGAGCGCTTCCCGCAGGCGGCTCTCGACCCCCGCGGACCCGTCGCCGTCGACGAGCGGCTCCAGGTTCCAGGCGGTCTGCTCGGCCTCTATGTCGACGGGCGCGGCCATCCCGCGGAGCTTATCTTGGCGAGGCGTTGCTAAGTTCAGGCGATGCGGCGCGGACGAGGCACGCAGGCACTGCGAACGCTGGCCGTCGCGCTCGCCGTCGCCCTTGCATCGAGCCAGGCCGCGGCCGCACAGACCGCAACCGCGCGGGCACCGGCGACACGGTACGCACAGACCCCAGTCTTACGGGCGACGACGCAGGCTGCCGCCGCCGCAACCCCCAAGGGGCGCCCCAAGCACAGGCCCAAACCGGCGGAAATCGCACTGCCGGCGCCCGCGAGCGGGCCGGGCGTGCAGATCGAAGCACCGCCGATCGGCCTGTCAGTCGAGTACCCGACGATGGCCCAGGACCTCGGGGCAGGCCCCTGCCCCCCACCGGCGCTCGTTTCCGCGCTGCAGGCGCTGGGCTCGCCGCCGCTGCAGCTGGCCGGCGACAGTCAGGATCTGAGCGCGCCGTCAGGGGCGCTCTCGGGTCAGCAGGTCTCCTGGGAAACGGCCACGCTTTATCAGCTGCCCGCGAGCTTCTGGAGCCAGCTGCACTGCCTGCTGACGGCGACCAAAGAGCCGCTGACCGTCGGCCTGGACGCGAAGACCGGGCAACCGGGCTGGGCGGCCCAGATGGTTGCGGACGCCGGCAGCGCCGCCACCAACGGACTGTCGTTCTCGCTGGGCAACGAGCCAGACCTCTACGACCTGCCGAACTACAGCTCTCTGAGCAGGCCGGTGCCGGACGAAGAGAGCGCCGCGGTGAGCACCTATTTGCAGGTCGCCGCGTCGCTGCGCCAGGCGGTCGGGTCCGCGCCGGTGGTGGGACCCGAACTGGCGCGACCTGCGAACTGGCACGGCGAACTGCCTCACGTGATCGCCGCGCTGCCGGCCCAGACGGTGGGGGTCCACATGTATCCGCTCAGCGCCTGCGCCACCCCGAAGGCGGTCACGATCGCGGGCATGCTCTCCGCCAAGGTGGGCGACGCACCCCGGCGGCTGGCCTGGGTCACCGCGGATGCGAGGGCGGCCGGCGTGCCCGCGATCCTCTCGGAGGCCAACTCGGCCTCCTGCGGCGGCGTAGCCGGCGTCTCGGACAGCCCGGCGTCGGGCGTGTGGGCCGTGCGCTTCGTGTTGAGCGCGCTGCTGACCGGCTTTCAGGAGGTTCGCTTCCACTTCAGCGGCGCGCCTTACGACCCGTTCGTGGTCGGCGGCGAACAGGTGCTTCAGCGCCCGCTCGATTATGCACTCCAGGCGCTGTCGCAGTGGCTGCCCGTGGGCGCGACGCTGCAAGTACTTCCGGAAGTGCACGGCTTGGTGGCAAGCAGCGTAACGGTCCTGCAGAGTCATCCTGGAAATGGCCCGCCGGGCACGGGCTCGGGGACGGTGACGCGGCAGACGACGGTGATCCTCGACAACGACCGCCCGCGCGCGCGGGCGGTCGTGGTGCGCGGCGCGCACGCAGTCCATGTCCAGACGCTGAGCCCGAGGCGAGCCGGCGTCTTGGCTGCCGACCTGGTTTCGCCGAAGGACCGTGTCGAGCTGACGGTCCAGCCGAACAGCGTCGTGGCGATCGCAGCGGTTTCGCCAGCGACCTGAAAGCGTTTCGTCCACGACCGGACGCGACATGCGCTCCTGAACGCGGGCGGGGCCGGCGCGCGGCGGCTTTCGCGCTACTCGCTGGCCAAGGCCTGCAGCATGTCCAGGCGCGCGGCTCGCCTGGCCGGCAGCTGGGCCGCGATCAGGCCGGCGGCGGCGGCGACCACGAGCAGGATCAACAGCGTGCCCACCGGGTAGGACCGCACGTAGCCAGACCCGGACAGGGCGAACGTCGTGACCAGGATCGCCCCGACCACTCCGAGCACCAGTCCGAAGACCCCGCCGATCAGGGCCGTGATCACCGACTCGTAGCGGATCATCTGGCGTACCTGCTTGCGGGAAGTACCGATCGCGCGCATCATCCCGAGCTCGCGCGTGCGCTCGTAGATCGACAGGATCAAGGTGTTGACGATCCCGAACATGGACACGATCACCGACAGTGCGAGCAGCACGTAGATCAGGGCCAGGAGGGTGTTGATCTGGTTGGCCTGGTCCTGCTTGAACTGGGCGGCGGTACGCGAGCGCGCCTGCGGGAACTGGGCGGCGAGCAGCCGGTCCACGGCCGGCTGGACCTGGGCGTCGGTGGCGCCCGGCACGTAGGAGACGAAGTCGAAGGCGTCTTCTCGCTGGCCGAACGCGGCCCGGGCGAGCGGCAGCGCGATCGTGAGGTCGCCGAGCAGCCGAGACTTGTCGTCGGCGATTCCGAGCACCGTGATCGAGACCGTGTGGTCGGTCGGCGTCAACACGGAAACCGTCTGGCCGACCTTCAGATGGTGGGCTTCGGCGTAGCTCTTGGTCACGATCGCGCCGGTGCCGTTCAGGCCCATCAGAGTGGCGTCGGACCCGTGGGTCCATTCCACCCGATACGTGCGCGCGAACGTGCTCGGTTCGATCGCTGTGACCGAAGCGTCGCCCGAGATTCCGTGCACGCGTCCGAGCGTGAAGGCGATCGGCGTCGCGTTCGCCACTCCCGGGACCCGGCGCAGCGCGCCCGCCACGAGCGCGGGAATCGCCGCTTCGCTGTTGACGCTCGAGTTCTCGACGATCAGGTTCCCCGCGAACGAGCGGTCGACGGCCTGGTTGATCGTGGCCTTCGTCCCGTCGGCGAGGACCGCCACGAACGCCACGAGCGCAAGTCCGACGGTGAGCGCCGCCGCCGTGACCATCGTGCGGCCGGGCTGGCGAACGGTGTTCTCGCGCGCGACGCGCCCGATGACGCCGCGCCAGGCCACGAGCACCCCGATCGCGCCCGCCAGCGCCGGCACCACGCGTGCGCGTCGTGGCCGGCTGCCTCGCGCATAGCGCACGAGCAGCGAGGTCACGTAGACCGCGAACGCCACGAACAGGACGGGCGCGACGCCCGGCCCGAGCAGGAGCCCGAGCACGGCGAAGACCACGGCCACGATCCCCGCCCGAGCGAGCAGCCTCGTGCCCGTCAGCTCAGTCGGCGAGATCTCGACGCCCTCTCGCATCGCCGCCAGGGGCGGCACCCGCGTGGCGCGCACTGCCGGCAGCAGGCCGGCGAGGATCGTCACGCTGATGCCGACCAGCAGCGAGACCACGATCGTGCGGGTCTCGAGCACGGTGCCGCTGTCGGGCAGGTCGGCGCCGAAGCTCTTGAAAAGCTGGTCCAAGGCGGGCGCCAGCGCGATGCCGCCGAGCAGTCCCACGACGGCCCCGCCCACGCCCAGCAGCAGGCCTTCGAAGACGACCGACTGCATGATCTGGCGGCGCGAGGCGCCGAGCGTGCGCAGCAGCCCGAACTCCCGAGTCCGCTGGGCGACCGTGATCGAGAAGGTGTTGAAGATGATGAACGCCCCGACCACGAGAGCCACGTAGGCGAAGACGAGCAGGAAGGTGCGCAGGAAGCCCAGGTTGCTTTCCAGTTCGGAGGTCTCGGTCGCCGCCTGCTGTGCGCCCGTGCGCACGACCACCGTGTGCGGCAGGATCGCCCGGATGCGGTCGCGTAGGTCGCTCGGCGTGACGGGACGCGCAGAATTCGATTCGGCGGCGACGTCGATCTGGTCGAAGCGACCCGGCTCGCCGGCCACCCGCTGGGCCTCGGCGAGCGTGAGCAGGGCGGCCGCCGCGCCGCCGAAGGACTGGCCGCCGGCGAACTTGGTTATGCCTACGATCGTGTAGCGCTTGGCGGGCGCGGCGCCGGCCACGAGCAGCTGCCCGCCGATCTTCAGGTTCTCGCGTTCGGCCGTGGATTCGTCGATAGCTACTTCGTCCGGCCCGGCGGGGAAATGGCCGTGGGCGACGGTGAACGACTCGAAGCGCTTGGGCGTCTCGGAAGCGATGAAGGCCGGCGCGCCTCCGGTCGACAGTCGCTTGCCATCGACGCTCAAAAGGGTTCCGACCGAGAAGATCGAGCCCGACGCCTGGCCGACGCCCGGGGTTGCGCGTACCTGCGCGAGCATAGGTTCGGTGATCGGCGAGATCGGCACGCGTTTGCTGCCGAACGGCTTGTTCGGCGTGATCACGACGTCATGACCGCGATTCGCCGTCTGGAAGATGCCGGCGAAAGTCTGGTTGATGGTGTCCGTGAGGATGTACGTTCCCGCCATCAAGGCGACGCCGAGCGCGATCGCGATGGTGGTCAGGACCACCCTCAGCTTGCGCTGCGCGAACCCTCGCAACACAAGCGAGAGCATCAGCCCACCGACTTCATCAGGTCCAGCGCCTGCTCGGTGGTGACGGCCTCCCCGTCGTGCACGATCTGGCCATCGCCAAGGACGATCAGCCGGTCGGCGAACGAAGCGGCATGCGCGTCGTGTGTGACCATGACCACCGTCTGTGAAAAGTCGTCGACGGCATGGCGCAGGAGCGCGAGCACGTCGCCCGACGATTTGGAATCCAGGTTGCCGGACGGCTCGTCGGCGAACACGACCGCCGGTTTGGCGATCAGCGCGCGCGCGACCGCCACGCGCTGCTGCTGGCCGCCGGACAGCTCGGCCGGGCGGTGGTCGAGACGGTCGCGGATGCCGACCGTGTCGATCAGCTGGTCGAACCAGGCCCTGTCGACCTCGCGGCCGGCGATCGACAGGGGCAGCAGGATGTTCTCTTCGGCGTTCAGGACCGGCAAGAGGTTGAAGGTCTGGAAGATGAAGCCGATCCGGTCGCGCCTCAGATTCGTCAGGGCCCTGTCGTCGAGCTCGGTCAGCTCTATGCCGCCGATCTCGACCGTGCCCGAGGTCGCGCGATCGAGGCCTGCAAGCAGGTGCATGAGGGTCGACTTGCCGGAGCCCGAAGGTCCCATGATCGCCGCGAAGCGCCCGGTCGGGAACTCGACGGAGACGTCGACGAGCGCATCGACCGCCGCCTCGCCTTCGCCGTAGCGCTTGGAAAGGCTTTGCGCGCGCACGATCGGAGTCGGCTGCACCCGTCCGTCGGCCGGGCCGGCGAGGCCGCTCGAATCGACTGGCTCAGCGCTTGTCACATCGTCGTCTTTACCCATGGTCGATTGAGTCTATGAGGACGGACGGTAGCTCAGCCTTCCTGGGCCTGTAGCTCCGAGACCCGGTCCTGGAGTTCGGACATGACGGCGGGGTCGCGCAACGTGGTGACGTCCCCGAGGGCCCGGCCCTCGGCTATGTCGCGCAAGAGCCGGCGCATGATCTTGCCCGACCGGGTCTTGGGCAGATCGTCGGCCCAGATGATGCGCTTGGGCCTGGCGAACTTGGCGATCCGCTCGGCGACGGTCGCGCGGATGCCTTCGATCGTCTTCTGATCCCCGACCAGGTCGCCTTGAAGGGTGACGAAGGCGACGATCGCCTGGCCGGTGTCCTCGTCGTGCTGGCCGATCACCGCGGCCTCGGCGACGTCGGGATGGGCGACGATCGCGGACTCGACCTCGGCGGTCGAGAGCCGGTGGCCGGAGACGTTGACGACGTCGTCGATCCTGCCGATCACCCAGAAGCAGTCGTCGGAGTCGAGCCGGGCGGCGTCGCCGACGAGGTAGGTCTTGGGGCCGAAGCGCTCGAAGTAAGCATTGATGTAGCGCTCGGGCTCCTTGTAGAGAGTCCTCAGCATCGAAGGCCACGGTTGGGTCAGCACGAGCAGCCCCTGGCCTTCGCGCAGCGGCTCGCCGGTCGACTCCTGGAGCACCTCGGCGGCCACGCCCGGGAACGGTCTGGTGGCGGAGCCGGGCTTGGTGGCGGTGATGCCCGGCAGCGGCGCGATCATGATCGCGCCGGTCTCGGTCTGCCACCAGGTGTCGACGATCGGGCAGCGGTCGCCGCCGAACGTCTTGCGGTACCACAT
>DATJWI010000125.1:0-2138 GCA_035501375.1 Solirubrobacteraceae bacterium | reverse complement strand
CTTGGCGAAATCGGTGTCGTAGGTATTGGAAAGCGCTTTTTCGATCGAGCCTTCCAGCGATTCGATCCGCGCGGCAGCCACCTGCAGCTGGTTGTTGGCGCTGCCGGTCATCGCCTGGAGCTGGTTGAGGCCGTCCATGCTTTCGTCGAGCGCCTTGAGGTCAGAGCCGACGAGCTGTTCGCGGCTTGCGGCCGTGCCTTCGCCGAGGTGCTGCTGGATCGTGCGCAGGACGTCGAGCAGCTTGCCGTCCCCCGAGGCCTGGCCGCTGCCGAGCACGGACGCGATGCTCGCGCTGATCGTGACGGTCGCGCCCGGGCCGATCGCTCGCGCCACGGGGGCTTCGTTGCCCTGGTATTCGTCGTTTTCGCCCTGCGTGTACGGTGGCGTCGAGGTGAGCGTCCCGGAGAAGACGTACTGGTCGCCGTACTTGATGTTGGCATCCTGCTTGACGGTTTCGGTGAGCTGGGCGACGACGGTCGCGAGGTTCTTCAGGTCGCCGGCACTGTTCGTGTCGTTGCCGGCCTGCAGCGCGATTTCGCGCACGCGCTGGAGCACCGTGTTCATGTTCGACATCGCGCCGCCCGCCGTGTTCGTCCACGAGATGCCGTCGCTGACTCCAGCGGCGTAGGAGCCCAGCCCGTCGAGCTGGCTCTGCAGGTCGATCGTGCGGCTCGCGCCGTAGGGGTTGTCCGAGGCCTCGAGGATCGAGTGGCCGCTCGAGAGTTCGGCGGCGTTGCGCTGGAGCTTGGCGAGCGCCGTGTTCAGGTCGTTCAGCGTCGCCCCGGTCATCATCGCGCCCGTGATGCGGTTGCTCATCGCTACAGCCCCGCCCTTCCGGTGTGCTCGATCAGCGTTTCGAGCATTTCGTCCATCGCGGTCAGCGTGCGGGCGGAGGCCTGGTAGCCGCGCTGAAAGCTGATCAGGTTGGTCATTTCTTCATCGAGGGACACGCCCGAGACGCTCTGGCGCTGATTGCCGATCGCGGTCAGCGTGGTCTGAAGGTTGGCCTGTTCGTTCTGCGCGCCGCGGACCTGGCTGCCGACGAGGCCGATGAGACCCGAGTAGCCCTGTTCGGCGACGCCGCCGCGCAAGCCGGCGATCGCGAGCGCGACGTCGTTGCCGCCCGGGGCCGCGGTCGAGGAGGTCTGGACTTCGGCCGCTTTGACGGCGACCGCGAGCGTCGCGGCGGTCGTCCCGGTGAAGAACGGTGTGGCCGTGTGCAGTGCGTTGACCGACGAGGCCACTGACGCGGCGACCGCATCGAGTTCGCTCTGGAATGTCGTCAGCGGGCCTTCGGGGCCGGTCAGCGCGAGCAGAGCTCCCAGCTGCCCTCCTGCTGCGCTCGTCAAGGTCTGCGGCCAGTTCACCGTGGTGCCTTCGACGAGCGGTTCGGCGGCGTCGCCGAAGGCGATCGTGTCGGTCCCGTCCGGCTGGGTCGTGACGGTCACCTGGGCGAGCGAGGAGAGTTTGTCGATCAGCAGATCGCGGCGATCGAGCATGTCGTTCGGCGGCTGGCCGGCCTGTTCGGCCTGCTTGATCTGGACGTTCAGCTGCGCGATCTGGTTGGCGTAGTCGGCGACTTCGCCCGCCGCGCCGGCCCGCGCTTCGTACTGCTGCGTCGCCTGAGCGGAGATCGTCGAAAGCTGCGCGCTGAGCTGGTTGAAAGCGGTCGCCAGGCGCTGGCCGGCCGCGACGACGCCCTCCTTGGCCGCCCCGCTCGTCGGCGAGTTCGCGAGGCTGCTCCACGCGCTCCAGAATACCGAGAGCTGGCTGGCGATCCCGGTCGCGGAGGGCTCGTTGAACGCGCTCTGGGCCTGTTCGAGCTCTTCGGCCTGAGTGCCGGCGGCACCGAGTGCGCTGTTCTGCGTGCGCCATTGCGAGTCCAGGTAGGCGTTGCGGATGCGGGTGTAGGTCTCAACGGTGACGCCCGTCCCGAGCTGCGCCCCCTGGCCGGTGATCGCCGAGAGGGCGGGGATCGGGATCGCCTGGTTGGTCTCGAGCACGGCGACCTGCCGCGAGTAGCCTTCCGTGTTCGCGTTGGCGATGTTGTGGCCCGCGACGTCCATCGCCTGCTGGTCGGCGAGCAGCCCGCTGAGCGCCGTCTGGAGGCCTTGCAAGGTGGGGATCGACATCGCTAG
>DATJWI010000124.1:0-3994 GCA_035501375.1 Solirubrobacteraceae bacterium | reverse complement strand
CTTCCATTCGGTGCCGAGCGCATTCGCGCCGTGCACCGTCGAAAGAATCGACACCGGCTTGGCTATTTCGACTTCAGACGCGTTTGCGTTTTCGCCCACTTCAACTCGCGGTGAGGTGACGTTCGGTTTGTCGCACTCCGTCCCGCCCGAGCCAAACGCGAGCACTTCCGTGTAGGTTTCAAGACCCGATTCCTCCTGGATCTTGCCTGCGTCCAGCGCCAAGACGCCGCCATTGGCGAGCCCGGCGAGGCGTATGCGTCCACCCGACGCGGCAGCCTTGATCGTGCAGTTGGTCGGCGGGACGGACGGGCCCGCGCCGGTCCACCCCTGCTCCTGCGCGTGCGAGCCGCCGGTGTAGTCGATCAGCGCTATCCCCGCACGGCGTTCTTCTTCTTCGCCTTCGCCCTGCGCGACGTTCGCGACCAGGTAGAAGGTGCCTTCGCCGAGGCCTTTGGACACGAACGACATGGAGCCGCCCTGTTCTTGGTTGGACGCGAATTCCAGCTCGGGCCAGGGGTTTTTGAATTCGCCGTTTCGGCGTTCTTCCTTGCCCAGGGTGAAAAGCCGCTTAGGGATCGTCGAGGCCTCTTCGCCCGCTGCCGATGTGGCCGTCGAGAAACTCTTGGCCTCCTGTTCGGCGGCGGGGATTTCCCAGATTTCGCCGGCGACCCCAACGTCCTCGACGTAGAGCTTGCCTTGGGGCGTGACGACCGGCGAGGAGGGAAATTCCCCACTATGGCCTCGTTTTGCGCATTCTTCGCCTTCGTTGAAGTCTTCGCCGTCGTCGAGGCAATTCGTGCTGTCGATGTAACGGGGGCCGAGTTCGTTTGCGTGTTCGGTGTGTACACGCTGCACCACGGTCACGAGGGCTTCTTCTTCGCCTTTTGGATCCGTGCCTTCTTCCTGCTGGGCGGTGATGAGCAGATCGTGCGTGGAAGGATCGACTGCGATGCCTGACGGGTACAGCAGCGGCGCCTTGTGTTCGGTCGACAGCGGTTCGAACGCGGATTGACCATCGAGCAGTTCTGGGGTCCCCTTCAGTTTTTTGTTTTCTACCAATGTGGAAAACTCCCACAGTTCCGCAGCCGCCGCAATTTCGTCGTCGAAGGAATGGAGGCCTTTTACGCGTTCGTCGGCGACAAGCAAATATACGCGGTGCTTTTCGCCGTCGACCGCAAGTCGCAGGCTTTCCACTTCGGGCTGTTTGCCTTTGATTTCGCCCAACAGCACTCGTGTTTCGGCGAGGGGTTCGCCCGTCGGATCGAACTCCTGGACGCGCCCGTAGCTGTGATTGCCTTCTTCGTAGAGATCGGCGGTAAAGAAATCGCCGGTGGTCTGGTCGACGGCGAGATCGTGCGCTTCGAGGCCTTCGACTTCGCCGAGTTTGCCTTCTTCGCCCCACTTGAGTTTCCCCACGCCGACCTGACCGAGCGCGCCATAGGAAGCGTTGGCTCGCGCGGGAATGAGCATCACGGCTATCGACAGGCCGGCTGCGATTAGCGCAGGCAAAAGGCAACGATACGCCAGGCGGGGGGCTGCCGTCATCGAGCGAGACTCCACGGGCGAAGCCTCGCCGATCGCCGGCCCGCTCTTGTTTCCAGCGTGTGAACGAGATGCGAAGGGTATGGCTAGCGCCCGCCACGCGAGCGACGGGTCAGATTCCTCTGGGTGCGCATGCTCGAGAGGGTCGCGGGGGCCACGCACAGTTGCCGCCGGTCGCGACGGCGGCGGCGACCGACCGAGGCGCCCGCAAGCGCGGCCAGCAGCACGATCCCGAGCAGGTAGGTTGGCACGGGCTCGTGTTCCGGCGCGCTATAGGCCAGCGCCTGGTTGGAGACCGACTCGGTCGCTTCCTCCTGCTCCTCTTCGTGTTCGGCCATCTCCACCGGCGAGGTCACCGCGGAGGTGCCGCTCGGTGGCGTCGGACGGGCGGGCGTCGGCACGGGTGGAGGCACGAACGCCAGCAAAGGTGTGGTGGGCACCGGTGGAAGGAAGAACGGCGCGGGCCGTGGAGGCGCCTGGGGCGTGCGTGCCGCCACGAGCGGCGGCGGCGGCGGAACGGGCACAACCGGCGCCACGCCCGCGGGCGGACTGCCGTTCGGTGCCGGCGCCGGGGAGGGTGGCGGCACCGGGACCGTCGTACCCGCGCTGGCCGCAGACCGTGGCTTGATCGGCACCGTCCCGCACGGCTGACGCACGCTGCCCGGCTGCACGGTCACCGGCTGCGAGGAGGACAGGCCGCCGGCGCTGATCGTCACCGTCGTAGTACCGGGGTTGTATGCACAGAACAGACCGGACTCCGCATCGGGGATCGGCTTGCCGTTTGAGCCCAACCGCACGGCGTGAAGGTTTTCGGCGGCTGCGAGGTTCGGCTCGACGAACTGACCGACTTCAGGGTTCGACGAGCTGAACGTGTACTCGGGGAACAGGCCGACCGCGCATTCCTGGCCGACGCAGTTGGACGGTATCCGCACATAGGGATCTTCCAGGGCTTCGTCGCTGTTGATATTCGCGTGCGAGCCGGCGCGCGGACGTCGCGCGAGCCCTTCGAAGAGCGCGGGCTCGCTGCGACGCAGCAGGATCCCGTCCTTGGCTTCGAGCGCCAGTTCGCCGATCACGGGGATCAGCCGAACGCTGACCGGCACACGATTGCTGCCGGCCACACGAGCGCTGAGATGAAGCTGAGCCAGCAGTATCCCGCCGGCGCCGTGAAAATCGCTGCGTTCCTGGTTGTAGATCTGCTCGTATCCGAGCGTCCCCGTGCCGAAGGTGGGTACCCGTTCTCCTCCCCACCGCAACGACTCGTGCACATTCTTTTCAGGAGAGTCGTAGAAGTACGCCGATGCTTCTCCCGCTTCGAGCGTGCCGGCGATGGTCTTGGCAACAGCCAGATTGGCCGCTATCTCGGCGTTCAGATCGGCGCTGCCGACAACGATCGCGGGCTCGCCCGCGGACTTCGCGTTCGCCAGCTCGGTCGCGAGCCAGCCGATCTGCGTCTGGCTCACTTCGCTGCTCTCGTCGAGGACGATGACCCGCACCGACCCTTCCGTCCCGGTCGATTCCATTGTGTAGTAGTGACAGTTGACTTCGGCGACGCAGGCGCCGGGAACCGGTTCGCCAAGCTCCGCGCTCAGCGCACCGGCGAAGAGGGCCTCCGTACCTCCTCCTTCCGAGCGCGCATCGAGATCCTGCGGCGCGGCGGCCACGAGCGCGGGCGCAAAGGAGGGATCTGGAGCGAGTATCGATGCGGTCCTTTCGAACTCGCGGGCGAACGGAAGCGGATGAACTCTCGCTCCTTCGACCTTGCCTTCGGTTACCGAAGGACCTGTGTAGAGGAACGCACGCGCATCGGCCTTGCGCGCGAGGGCTAGAGCAGCCGACAACCAAACCTGGGGCCCCACGCCAGCGCGTTCGCGCGCCGCGCACGGAGCCACGCATTCCGCATGGCCGCCGATCGCGAACGTCGCCGGCGCCGGCTCTTTGGCTTCCTGTTCGCCCGGCGTCTGCAGCGGCACAGACACTTCGCCCTCCCCGACGGGGGCCGAGCCGCCGGCGGGGTATCGCTCGATGTCGCCCGTTTGCAGTCCTTCTCGACTGCCCTGATCGCCGCCCACCGCCCAGCCGGCGGCGCCTCCGGGATCGACCAGCATCGCAAAGATGGAGTCGGGCCTGTAGGGAAGATCCTGGCTGGCATAGCCGCCGGCCGGCTGTTCGACGGGATCGAGTTCGTGACTCTCGTCGCTCCAGCCTTCGGCGGTCTGACGCAGCACCGGCGAGTTGGTCACGCCGGGGCTCTGCTCGCCGAGAGGCGGATAGAGGTCGGGAGGCGAGCCCGGCGGCGGCGGCGACGCCACCGCGATGTTGGCGACCCCGCCTCCGGTGACGATCGCGCGGAGTGAGCCGCCTTCGCGAAAGAGGGCGAGCTGACCGGCCTCGCCGGGAAGCGGGGTGGGCGTGGCCTGCCACGGCGCGCCGGCCTGCTGGCGCTCGTAGA
>DATJWI010000123.1:0-2159 GCA_035501375.1 Solirubrobacteraceae bacterium | reverse complement strand
CTACATCGTCTTGATCATCGGCACCGGCACCACATACGCCGGCTACAAGGGCTCGTTGGCGCTTTCGCTGCTGATGCTGCCGATCGTGATCAGATCGGCCGAGGTGGTCCTGCTGCTGGTGCCCGCGACGCTGCGCGAGTCCGCGCTGGCCCTGGGCGCCCCGCGCTGGCGCGTGATCGCGAGGGTGATCCTGCCGACGGCGATGCCCGGGATGGTCACCGGGATGCTGCTGGCGATCGCGCGTGCCGCGGGCGAGACCGCGCCGCTGCTGTTCACCGCCGCCTACACCCAACAGACGAGCTTCAGCCTGAACGGCTTCATGAACTCGCTGCCTGTGCAAATCTACAAAGACGTGACCTCTCCCACCACGGCGGTCGTCGACCGGGCCTGGGGCGCCGCGCTGACGCTGGTCGTGATGGTGCTGCTGCTAAACCTGATTGCTCGCCTTGTCTCGAGAAGGAGCCGACTTGCCTGACGCCGCCGCACAAACGCCCGCGCCGGCGCGTTCCGAGCCCGATCCTGAGCCCGTGATCGAGCCGGTGACGGCGGGCAGGCCCGGGCACAGCGTGCGTCTGGAGGGCTTGAGGGCGTTCTACGGCCAAGCCGAACAGGTCAAGGGCGTCGACCTCGAGTTCAAAGCCAACGAGGTGACCGCGATCATCGGGCCCTCGGGCTGCGGCAAGTCGACGATGGTCAGGTGCATCAACAGGATGCACGAGGAGATCCCGGGCGCTCGCGCCGAGGGCAAGGTACTGCTGGACGAGTTGAACGTGTACGACCAAACGGTCGATGTCGTGGCGGTCCGGCGCGCGATCGGGATGGTCTTCCAGCGGCCGAACCCGTTCCCGACGATGTCGGTGTTCGACAACGTTGCGGCCGGCCTGCGACTCTCCTCGGCCGGACGCGGCGGGCACTCCAAGGCCGTCCTGCAGGCGAAGGTCGAAGCGGCCCTGCGCGGCGCCGGCCTGTGGGAGGAGGTCAAGGATCGCCTGCGCGAGCCCGGCGCTGGGCTCTCTGGCGGCCAGCAGCAGCGCATGTGCATCGCCAGGTCCTTGGCGGTCGACCCCGAGGTGATTCTGATGGACGAGCCCTGTTCCGCGCTCGACCCGATCGCGACCTTGAAGATCGAGGAGCTGATCGACCAGCTCAAGGCCCGGGTCACGATCGTGATCGTGACCCACAACATGCAGCAGGCCGCCCGCGTAGCCGACCGCACCGCCTTCATGCTCGACGGCAAGCTCGTCGAGGTCGGTCCCACCGAAGAGATCTTCACCGCCCCCAACGACTCCAGAACCGAGGAATATGTCACCGGAAAGTTCGGCTGATCCGGGCTCGGGCCCGAGCTCGTCTCAGATCCCAGACACCGTCGGCGGCCCCGACGACGTCACCGCGGCTCCGGCCGCGCAGGGCAGGCAGCACTTCCAGAGTCAGCTACAGGAGCTGCAGGATCGCGCCCTGGGCGGCCTCGACATCGTCGTCGAACAGCTCGATCGCGTGCTCGAGGCGCTCGCCCACCAGGATGTCGAGCTCGCCCAGATGGTGATCGCCGACGACGACCGCATCGACGGTCGCTACCTGGAGGTCCACCAGGGCATCCTCTCGCTGCTGGCCCTGCAGGCCCCGGTGGCCGGCGATTTGAGGCTGGTGGCGGCGCTGCTGCACGTGATCATGCGGATCGAGCGGATGGGCGACCAGTGCGTGAACATCGCCAAGCTGATCCCACTCTCAGGCCATGAGCCGCCCGTTCGCCGCGAGGTCCTGGACGCGCTGGCCAAGATGGGGGCCTGCGCGCGCTCGGAGGTCGTGCAATCGCGGGCCGCGTTCGCCGGGCGCGACGTCGAACTGGCCTTCGATCTCGTCCGCCAGGACCGCGAGATCAACGGGCTGAACCGCGACATCTTCAGGATGGCGATCGAGGTCGGCGAGGACCCGGACACGAGAGAGTGGGCGATGCACATGATTCTCGTCGCCAGGGCTCTGGAGCGGATCGGCGACAACGCGGTCGACGTCGGCGAGCAGGTCGCCTTCGTCGTGACCGGCCTGTTCCGAGAGTTCTCGGACTCCTCGAACCCGTCCTGAGCGCAGAGATGCGTCGCAATTAGCGGCTTTTCGATGTGAAGATCCTGTTACCGAAAGCGCGGAGCTGGACACCGGTCCGA
>DATJWI010000122.1:0-17884 GCA_035501375.1 Solirubrobacteraceae bacterium | reverse complement strand
GACTCGGGCGGCATGACCTGCCACGCGGCGATCGTCTCGCGCGAGCTGCGGATCCCGGCGGTCGTCGGCGCCGGCGACGCCACCAAGCGCCTGCGCGACGGCGAGCTGGTCACGGTCGACGCCACCCAGGGCACGGTGCTGGAGGGCCTGGTGTCCGCGCCGGCCGGCGGCGCGACCGCTGGCGGCTCGGCCACGCAGGGCGCGATGGTCGCCTCGGCGGCGGCAGCGGCTGGGGGCGGGCCGGACGTTCAGGGCGCGAGCGCGGCGTTCGCGCGGGCGGTCGCGGCGGCGAGCCGGCCGACGACGGCGACTCAGATCCTGGTCAACCTGTCGGAGCCTTCGCAGGTCGACTCCGTCAAGGATCTGCCGGTCGACGGCGTCGGTCTGTTGCGGGCCGAGATGATGGTCCTTGAGGCGCTCGGCGGCGATCACCCGCGGACGTTGATCGAGGAGGGCCGCACGGAGGAGTTCGTGGAGCGCATGGCCGCTGGCCTGACCGTCTTCGCGGCAGGCTTCGCGCCGAGACCGGTCACCTACCGGACGATCGACTTCAGGACCAACGAGTTCTCGGGCCTGCGCGGCGGCGAGCGCTACGAGCCCGAAGAGGCCAACCCGATGATCGGCTATCGCGGCGCTCTGCGCTACACCAAGGAGCCCGACGTGTTCGCCTTGGAGCTGGCCGCCCTGCGCAAAGTCTGGGACGAGGGCCATCGCAACCTGCACGCGATGCTGCCGTTCGTGCGGACCGCCCGCGAGCTGAAGCGCTGCCGCGAGCTGATCGCCGAGTCGGGCCTGCTCGGACGTCCGGGCTTCGAGCTGTGGGTGATGGCGGAGGTGCCCTCGGTCCTGTTCAACCTGGCCGAGTACGCCTCGCTCGGCATCGCCGGCATCTCGATCGGCTCCAACGACCTGACACAGCTCCTGCTCGGGGCCGACCGCGACAACGAGGTCCTGGCCGAGACCTTCGACGAGCGCGACCCGGCCGTCGTCGCCTATCTGCGCGAGCTGATCCCGAAGGCCAAGTCGCTCGGCCTGAAGACCTCGATCTGCGGCCAGGCGCCGTCGGTGCATCCCGAGTACGCCGACCTGTTGGTGAGGGCCGGGATCGACGCGATCTCGGTCTCCGTCGACGTTCTCGAACGCACCCGTGGCCTGGTGGCCGCCGCCGAGCAGCGCGTTCTGCTCGACGCCGCCCGGAACTGATCAGGCGTGTTCGCCGTCCGCATCCACGGCAGGGGCGGCCAGGGCGTCGTCACGGCCGCCGAGCTGCTCTCGCAGGCGGCCTTCCAGGAGGGTCGCCACGCCCAGGCCTTCCCCAGCTTCGGATCCGAGCGCACCGGCGCTCCGGTGGTCTCCTTCTGCCGGGTCTCAGACCGCGAGATCAGGACGCGCGAGCCGATCCTCGAGCCGGACGCCCTGGTCGTCCAGGACCCGACCCTGCTGCACCAGGTCGACGTCTTCGGCGGGCTGTCCAAAGACGGCTATGTCCTGATCAACACGGTCTTCGACTTCGAGGAGCTTGGCCTGCAGGAGTGGTCGGCCGGCTTTCGGCGCGAGCGCCTGCTGACCGTTCCCGCGTCTGACATCTCGCGCGACTACGAGCCCTACGCGCGCGCGAACACAGCCCTGCTCGGAGGCTTGGCTTCGCTGACGGGCGTCGTCTCGATCGGCTCGATCGAGCGCGCGATCGCCGAGCGCTTCGGCGGCGCGGTCGGCGTCGGCAACGTCGAAGCCGCCCGCGCCTGCCACGACTTCGTCAGCGCCGAGCTCCTGGAGCTGGCACATGCCTGAGCGCGGCGGAAGGTCGGTCCGCGTGTCGCGTCCCTCGCGGGGGCTGTTCGCGCGCGCGCGTCGCGCGCGAACGGAGGCGTTTGCCCGTGCTTGAGCAGATCGAGGGCTCGAAGGCGGTCGCGAAGGCTGTCGCGATGTGCCGGCCTGAGGTGATCCCGGCATACCCGATCTCCCCCCAGACCCACATCGTCGAGGCCCTTTCGGCGATGGTCGACGCGGGCGAGCTGGCGCCGTGTGAGTTCGTGAACGTCGAGTCCGAGTTCGCCGCGATGTCGGTCGCGATCGGCGCGTCGGTGACCGGCGCGCGCGCGTATACCGCGACCGCCAGCCAGGGCCTTCTGTACATGGCCGAGGCTCTCTACAACGCCTCCGGCCTGGGCCTGCCGATCGTGATGACCGTCGCCAACAGGGCGATCGGCGCGCCGATCAACATCTGGAACGACCACTCCGACTCGATGTCCCAGCGCGACTCCGGCTGGATCCAGCTCTACGTCGAATCGAACCAGGACGCCGTCGACACCCACTTCCTGGCCTTCCGCCTGGCCGAGCAACTCTCGACGCCGGTCATGGTCTGCATGGACGGCTTCATCCTGACGCACGCCGTCGAGCGCATCGACCTGCCGAGCCAGGAAACCGTCGACGCCTTCCTGCCGCCCTTCGAGCCCCGCCAGCTGCTCGACCCCGACGCTCCGGTCTCGATCGGCGCGATGGTCGGTCCCGAGGCCTTCGCCGAGGTCAAGTACTTGGCACACGCCAAGCAGCTGCAAGCGCTCGACGAGATCCCCCGGATCGCCACCCAGCTGACCGGCGCTCTCGGACGCGAGCAGACCGGGCTCCTGCGCGGCTACCGCGCCGATGACGCCGACACGATCGTCGTCGCGCTCGGCTCCGTGCTCGGCACGATCGAGGACGCGATCGACGAGCTGCGCGACGCGGGCGTCTCGATCGGCGCGGTCGGCATCAAGGCCTTCCGGCCGTTCCCGCTGTCCGAGGTCGGCGCAGCGCTCGGCCGGGCCGACCGGGTCGTGGTCATCGAGAAGGCGTTGGCGGTCGGCGTCGGCGGGATCGTCTCCCACGACGTTCGCATCGCCTTGGAGGGCGAGGACTCGCGCGCGCGCGAGTCGAGGCCCGCGGTCCACACCGTCATCGCCGGCCTCGGCGGCCGTTCGATCACCGTCGCATCGTTGAAGAAAGTCTTCGAGGACGCCGTCGCCGGGCGTTTGCCTGCGCTGACGTTCCTCGACCTCGACTCGGGCTTGGTCGAGCGCGAGCTGGCCCGCACGCGCGCGAGCCGGCGCTCGGGGCCCCACGCCGAGAACATGCTCCGCGACCTCGGTTTCGTCGACCCGAACCCGAACCCGGACCCGGTGTGATTTAGATGCCCACCAGGCAGATCAAGTTCTACCAAGTCGGCTCTCACGCGGCCGGGAACAGGCTGCTCGACCCAGAGCTGAGGTCGGTCCAGGCCGACCCGGAGCGCGCCAACTCGATCACCAAGGGCCACCGCGCCTGCCAGGGCTGCGGCGAGGTGCTCGGCGCCCGTTACGCCCTCGACGCCGCCATGCGGGCCACCGAAGGCAAGATGATCGCCGCCAACGCGACCGGCTGCCTGGAGGTCTTCTCGACGCCCTACCCAGAGTCCTCGTGGCGCATCCCCTGGGTCCACTCCCTGTTCGGCAATGCGCCGGCGGTGGCCACCGGGATCGCGGCGGCGTTGCGCGCCAAGGGCCGCGCCGAGGACGTCAGGGTCGTCGGGCAGGGAGGAGACGGCGGCACCGTCGACATCGGTATGGCCTGCCTGTCGGGCATGTTCGAGCGAAACGACGACGTGCTCTACATCTGTTACGACAACGAGGCCTACATGAATACCGGCGTCCAGCGCTCCGGTTCGACGCCGCCGGGCGCCCGCACGATGACCACCCAGGTCACGCCCGGCCACCCCGGCAACGCTTTCGGCCAGGGCAAGTCGGTGCCGTTGATCGCGATGGCCCACGAGATCCCTTACGTCGCCACCGCGACCGTCGCCGACCTGCGCGACATCGAGGCCAAGGTCGAGCGCGCGATGGGTCTGCGCGGCGCCCGCTACCTGCACATCCTCGTGACCTGCCCGCTCGGCTGGAGCTGTGCCGCCTCGGATACCGTCAAGGTCGCGCGCCTGGCCCAACAGACCGGTCTGTTCCCTGTGTTCGAGGCCGAGCGCGGCGAGGTCACCGCCGTATCTCAGATCCGCGAGCGCCGGCCCGTCGAGGAGTACCTGCGCCTGCAGGGCCGCTACCGCCACCTGTTCGAGCCCGCTCGCCGCGACGATGCGATCGCCGCGATCCAGGCCGAAGCCGACCGCAACGTCCGCCGCTTCGGGCTGCTCGCCGGCGGGGCTGGCGCTGGCGTTGGTGTTGGTGTCGGCGGACTTGCGGATGGGGCAAGGTCGGTCGGCAGGGAGGGACAGTGACGGAAAAGCCGTTCGCGATCACGCTCGACGTCGGCTCCAGCCTCGCCAACCACACCGGCTCGTGGCGCGACGAGCGTCCGGTCTACGTGCACCGGACGGCGCCCTGCAACCATGCCTGCCCGGCCGGCGAGAACATCCAGGGCTGGCTCTATCACGCCGAGGCCGGCGACTACGAGGCCGCCTGGCGCGTGCTCGTCGAAGACAATCCGCTGCCGGCCGTGATGGGCCGGGTCTGTTACCACCCCTGCGAGACCTCCTGCAATCGCGCCGAACTCGACGATGCGGTCGGCATCCACGGGGTCGAGCGCTTCCTCGGCGACGAGGCGATCCGCCGCGGCTGGCGCCTGCCCGAGCCAGGGCCGGCGACCGGCAAGCGGGTTCTGATCGTCGGCGCCGGACCCTCCGGCCTGTCGGCCGCCTACCAGCTGGCCCGGGCCGGCCACGCGGTCACGATCGAGGACGCCGGCCAGAAGCCGGGCGGGATGATGAGGTACGGGATCCCCGCCTACCGCCTGCCCAGGGAGGTCCTCGACGCCGAGATCGCGCGCATCCTCGACCTCGGCGTCGAGCTGCGCTCCGGACAGACGGTCCCGAACGTGCTCGACGCGATGCGCGAAGGCTCCTTCGACGCCGTCTTCCTGGCCGTCGGCGCCCATATCGGCCGCCGCGCCTACATCCCAGCCGGCGAGGCCGCCCACATCCTCGACGCCGTCTCGCTGCTGCGCTCGATGGAGGACGCCCACGAGCGCCCGATGCTCGGCCGCCGTGTGGTCGTCTACGGCGGCGGCGACACCGCCATGGACGCCGCCCGCACCGCCAGGCGTCTGGGGGCCGAGGAGGCGATCGTCGTCTACAGGCGGACCCGCGAGCGGATGCCGGCGCACGCCCCGGAGGTCCTCGAGGCCGAAGAGGAGGGCGTCATGATGCGCTGGCTGACGACAGTCACGCAGGCCGACGCCGGCACGCTGACCATCGAGCGGATGGAGCTCGACGAGACCGGCTTTCCGCAGCCGACCGGAGAATTGGAAGAGCTCGAAGCCGACTCGCTCGTGTTGGCGCTCGGCCAGGACGTCGACCTGTCGCTGCTGAACGGCGTGCCCGGGATCGAGGTCGAGGACGGAGTCGTCCAGGTCGATGGCCGCATGATGACCGGCCATTCCGGCGTCTTTGCCGGCGGTGACATGGTGCCGGCCGAGCGCACGGTCACGGTCGGCGTCGGCCACGGCAAGCTCGCGGCCCGCAACATCGACGCCTACCTGCGCGGCTCCGAGTACGCGCACCCGGCCGTGCCCGACCTGGCCACGTTCGAGGAGCTGAACACCTGGTACTACTCCGACGCTCCGCCCACCGTCGCGCCCCAGCTCGACCTCGTCCGCCGGCAGTCCACGTTCGCGGAGGTCGTCCTCGGCCTGGACGAGACCAACGCCCTGTTCGAGGCTCGCAGATGCCTGTCCTGCGGCAACTGCTTCGGCTGCGACAACTGCTATGGCGTCTGCCCCGACAACGCCGTCCTGAAGGTCGACGCCGCCGACGGCTACCAGTTCGACCTCGACTACTGCAAGGGCTGCGGCCTGTGCGCGACCGAGTGCCCGTGCGGCGCGATCGAAATGATCCCGGAGACGATCTGAGCGCGGTCGCAGTAAGCATCCCAAATCGGTATGCTGAACGCATGTCACAGATCGCGGTGCGTCTGTCGGAGGAGGAGTTGCGGATGCTCGATGCGGCTGTAGCCGAGGGCACGTTCCGCTCGCGGGCCGAGGCGGTTCGTGCGGGAGTCCATTTGCTCGAGCGCGAGTTGCGCGAGACGCGCATCGGCGCCTCCTACCACGCCGCCTACACGAGCACGCCGCCGACGGACGAGGAGACGCGCCTGCTCGACGCTGCCCTCGCGCTCGCCGGCGACGCGCTGGCGTGATTGCGCGCGGGGATGTCTGGGATGTCGACCTTGGGGCTGTGGTCCGGCCGGTAGTCGTCGTCACGAGAGAGACCGCGATCCCCGTCCTGGGTCGCCTGAACTGCGTCGTCGTGACGAGCACCGCCCGCGGCCACGTCGCCGAGGTCGAGCTTTCCGGCGCTCACGGCGTCGATGATCTGAGCTTCGCCAACTGCGACTGGGTCGTGAACGTCGCCAAGGACCGCTTCGTCCGCCGCCGCGGCGAGCTCGACCCGTTCACGGTCCGCCGTCTGGGCGCGGCTCTGGTGATCGCTCTGGGGCTTGACGCCGGTTAGATGACCTCCACGTGCAACGTGACTTTTGGCGAGCCGCACCCGACCTTCTACTTCGACGTCGGCTCGCCCTACGCGTACCTGACGGCCGAGCGAATCGACGCCGTCCTGCCCGGGCCGGTCACCTGGCAGCCGATCTCCTTGGGCGGCCTCTTCAAGGCCAACGGGCGCTCCTCCTGGGCGCTCGCCGGCTCCGAGCCTCGTGGCGCCGGGATCGCCGAGGTCGAGCGCCGCGCGCGCGCATACGGCCTGCCGCCGGTCCGCTGGCCGGAGCCCTGGCCGAGCAACTACCTGTTCGCGATGCGCGCGCTCACTTTCGCGTTTGCCCGGGGCTTTGGCCGCGAGTTCGCCCTGGCCGCTTTCCGCGCCGGGTTCGTCGCGGGTCGCGACCTGGCCGTGCCTGAGCACGTCCTCGACGCGGCCGCCGACGCCGGCCTCGACCGCCAGGAGGTCGCCGACGCGACCGCCGACTCCGACGTCAAGCTCGCGTTGCGCAACGCCACCGACGCCGCCCATGCGCGCGGCGTGATCGGCGTGCCCACGGTCGCGGTCGAAGGCCGGCTCTTCTTCGGCGACGATCGTCTCGGCGAGGCCGCCGCTTCGGTTGGGGTGTGAGCGGGTCGACGCTCTCGGGACGTGAGCGGGCGGGCGTTAGACGGCGCCGGCCTACCCGGGACAGGGCGCCGGCCTACCCCGGACACGCGACGCTGCTTGCCGCCCCGGCCGCGCTCCCGTCGTTGAAGTGAAATTCGGCTGAGAACGGGAAGCCGCCGGCCGGGCAGCGCCCTGGGAGCGTCGCGCCCTTCGGGGCGAAGCGAACGCGCCGGCCGGCGACGGTCCTGTAGTAGGTGTGCTGGCGCGTGCCCAAGGTCGCGTTCATTTCCACGATCGCCGCGTCCGGGGTGTTCGGCAATGTCGGGATCAGAGGGATCGAGGCTTCGATCCGAAGGCCTTCCGGGCCGGGGACGATCACGCCCGCGAACACAAGCTGGGTGGCGATCGGCAGGCGTCCGGCGGCATAGAACAGCAGCGTCGTGCGGCCGCCCTGGCGCGGTCCGTTGAAGACGCTGAGCGCCGCGATCTCAGGCCGGACGACGTTGCCGAGCGGCACCTGCACCTTCACGCTGCCTGCGCCCACCTGGGCGTTCGCCGAGCAGCCCTTCGGGCCGTGCCCGTTCAGGGCCTGCTGTGTGCACATTGCAAGGCCGCTCGTGTCGACGCCCATCCCGGGCGGCAGCCCCACGTCCAGCGTCGTCAGCGCCGCCGGCAGTTCGCCGTCCTTGGCTTCGATCTGAAAGCCGAAGGAGATAGTGGTCCCGGCGCCCAGGCGCTCCGGGCTGAGGCCGACTCGGAGCTTTGCGTTCTCGCTCGCCTCGGCGCTGGACGCCGCCGAGCCGGCGCCGATCGCGATCAGCAACGCGCCCATGAGAGCTGTGATTTGGAGGACTCGCGCGCGCGCGTGGCCCGCCATTTGAGAGGGCTGCGTGCGTGAGATGGTCGTGATTTGGAGGACTCGCGCGCGCGCGCGGCGTGCCGTTGGAGAGGGTCGCGTGGGCGGGGTAGTCGTGATTTGGAGGATTCGCGCGCGCGCGTGGCGTGCCGTTGGAGAGGGTCGCGTGGGCGGGGTAGTCGTGATTTGGAGGACTCGCGCGCGCGCGTGGCCCGCCATTTGAGAGGGCTGCGTGCGTGAGATGGTCGTGATTTGGAGGACTCGCGCGCGCGCGCGGGCCGCGACTCGGGAGGACCTGGCCGGGGTGGCGGTCATCGCCCTACAGCCTTAGCCTGCCGACGACGCTCGTGTTCATGGCGTAGGTCGTGCGGTTGATCGTGCCCGAGAAGCCGGCGGTGCCGGAGGCGCCCGCGCGGCTGCCTGTGCCGTGGTCGAGTGTGATCGTGCCGCTGAAGCGGGCGACGGTGGTGGTCGCAGAATGGATGTGCGCGGTCGCGGTGCCGCTGATCGAGCCGCCCTGCAGGTAGGCGGTGTATCTGCCGGTCACGAGCGTGCCCGACAGGGTCAGATGGATGACCACCGAGCAGTTGAAGCTGCCCCAGCCGACCCCCTTCTCGTCGATGTTCGCGGCCCCTCTGCTTTCTTGCAGCTTCAGACGACTGTACTCGTTGACGGCGGTCAGCGGCGGGCTCGAGTTTGCGGACGTCTGCGAGATTGAGCCAGCCACAAGCAGCACCCCAAGGCAAGCAGTCATATTTCTGGTCAGACGGTTCATGAGCATGGACGGCTCTGTTCGATCCTAACCGCCGGGTTGGGCCGCAGTTGCGCGCGACCGCCTGGGCCCTTCTGACTGGACGCTCGCATGTGGGTGCTGTAACGTCAACGTCGGGATGTCGCGTAGCACGGGTCTGTCTGCTGGGGAGGCGGTGCTGGGTCTGGTGATCGAGCGGCCCGACCACGGTTTCAGCCTGGAGCGGCGCCTCGAGGAGCGCTTCGGCTCGGCGCGATTCGCCTACTCGACGGCATACAGCGCTTTGCGCCGGATGGAGAAGGAGGGGCTCGTCAGGGCGGTCGGAGGCGACACGGAGCGCGAGGTCGTCTACGAGGCGACCAAAAAGGGCGTCGATCATTTTCGTAGCTGGGTGCGCTCGCCGAGCAGCGCGCCGGTCGTGCGCGAGGAGCTGCACGCGCGGATCGCGCTGTGCGAGCCGCGCGATCTGCCGCGCCTGATCGACGTGGTCCACACCGAGGAGCTTGCGTGCATCGCCGAGCTGGATCGCATCCGCCGCCGCACGCTCGACGAGCAGCACGACGCCACCCGTCGGCCGCTCGCCGAAGAGGCTTGGTCGACGCTCATGGACAGGGGCGTAGTCCACGGGGAAGCGGCCTTCTGGGGTGGCCGGGTCACGCAGCTGGCACGGCTGCGCGCATACCTCGAACAGCTCCGCGAGGAGGCCGAGCGGCGGGCCTTGGCCGAGCATCGCCAGGGCTTGGCGGATGGGCGGCGGGGACTGGCCGATCGACGGCCGACGCAGGAAAGACGGGAGCTGGCGGGGGACGACGGGAGCTTGGCGGAAGGCGGGCGCGCCCGATGAGCGAGCTGCTTTGCATGAGCGGGGTCGACAAGAGCTTCAGGCGCGGCTCGCAGGATCTGCGGGTCTTGAAGGACGCCAGCCTGGAGGTCGGGGTCGGCGAGGTCGTCTGCGTGCTCGGCACGCGCGGCCAGGGCAAGACGACGCTGCTGCGGATCGCGGCCGGCATGGAGAGCGCCGACTCCGGCGAAGTCCGCTTCCGGGGCGAGGACCTGACGGGGCTGTCGGACCGCAAGCTCTCGCGGCTGCTGGGCGGACAGATCGCGTGGGCCGGCCGGAGCGGGCCAGGGGGGATGCGGATGCGGCTGCTCGACTATGTCGCGATGCCCCTGCTCGCCGGCCACTCGCGCGCGCGTAAGCGTGGCCGCGAGGATGTGTACGCGCGCGCGCGGGCAGCTCTCGAGCGGGTCGGTGCTCAGGGCTGTGGCGAGCAGCGCTGGGAGGGCATCAGCGACTGGGAGCGCGCCCTGGTCGAGCTCGCCCAGGGGATCGTCGGCGAGCCGGAGCTGCTGCTCGTCGACGATCTGACAGACGCGCTCGGGATCAGGGAGACCGACGAGTTGACGGCACTGATCCGCTCGCTCAGCAAAGAGCTGGGACTGGGCGTCCTGATGAGCGTCTCCGATCCGCAGGCGACGCTGTTCAGCGATCGGATCATGACGCTGGGCGGTGGCACGCTGACAGCGGGTCCCTCGCAAGAGCCTGGCAACGTGATCGAGTTCCCCGACCTCGGCGCCGGCCGCCGCGAGGCCGAGCGCGGCCGCCGCGGCTCCTAGCAGCCAGGCAGTGCTCGAGCTGCGCGACTTGGTCAAGCGCTACCGGGTCGGCGAAGGAGAGCCGATACGGGCGGTCGACGGCGTGTCGCTGAACGTCGGCAACGGGGAATTGCTCGCGCTCTACGGGCCGTCGGGCTCGGGCAAGTCGACGCTGCTGGACTTGGTGGCCGCGCTGCTGAAGCCCGACAGCGGCGAAGTGCTGTTCGACGGCCTCGAGATCTCGGCTCTCTCCGAGGAGGGCGCCGCGCGCTACCGGCTGCACGATCTCGGCTTCGTCTCCCAGCAAGCCGACCTGTTGCCGGGCGCGCTGGTGATCGAGAACGCGGCGCTGAAGCTATGGCTCTCGGACCCTCGCCGCGCGCAGGCGCGCGTGCGCCCGTTGCTCGAGCGCCTCGGCCTCGGGGACCGGCTGAAGCAGCGCGCCGAGCAGCTGTCGGCCGGCGAGCGCCAGCGGTTGACGATCGCGTTGGCGCTCTCGACCGATCCGAGGCTGGTGCTCGCCGACGAGCCGACCGGCAGCCTCGACTCCAAGCGCGGCCGCGAGGTTCTCGGCCTCTTGCGCGAAGTCTGCAAGGAGCGGGGCGTAGCGATGCTCCTGGCGACGCACGACCCGCAGGCGGCTGCCTTCGCCGACCGGGTGTTCGAGTTGCGCGACGGCCGGCTGCGCCCGTACGAGCCCGCGGCGGTCGCGCCCGGCGCTCGGGCCGTGGGGGGCGCAGGGGCCGTGGGGGTCGCGGGGTCCGCGGGGCCAGCTGGGGTTGCGGGTAGCGCCCGGGCCGCCGCCGGCGCCAGCTAGCGCGACGAACCGGCCGGACTCCAGGTCAGACTGCATAAGACCGATGGCGCTGTCGAGCATCTTGCGGATCTACAGGGCGCGACTGCGGGTCAGGGCGGTGGTCGTGCAGGAGCTGCTGGCGGTCCTTGGCATAGGGGTCGGCGTGGCTTTGCTGTTCGCCTCGCAGGTGGCCAGCACCAGCCTGAACGGGTCGGTCGCCGAGCTGAGCAAAGATCTGGTCGGCAACATGCAGCTGCAGCTGCAGGCGCGCGGCCCGGAAGGCTTCGACAAGAAGCTGCTCTACAGCGTGAGACGGATCCCGGGCGTCGCGCAGGCGCTGCCGGTGCTCCAGGAGCAGGCCGACGCGATCGGCCCGACCGGCAGGGAGTCGGTGACGCTGCTTGGGGCCGCGCCCAGCTTCGCGCACTCCGGCGGTCCGCTGTTGCGGCGCTTCAGCACCGCGCAGCTGGCAGGCCAGCAGGAGCTGGGACTGCCGGCGCCGGTCGCCAAGGCGATCGGCGCCGAGTCGCTCTTGCCGATCGAAGTCCAGGTCGGGACGAGGATCTCGAGCACGCTGCTGGGCGCGACCCTCCAGGAAGGCGACATCGGCGCGCTCGTCAACAGCCCGGTGGCGATCGCGCCGGTCGCCTACGCCGAACAGCTGACCGGCATGGTCGGCAAGGTCAGCAGGATCTTCGTGAAGACCGAAGCCGGCCACGAAGCAGAGGTCCGGGCTTCGCTGGTCAAGCTGGCCGCTGGCAGGCTGAACGTCGAGCCGGCCGACTTCGACAGCACGGTCTTCGCCAAGGCCGCCGCGCCGGCCAACCAGAGCGCCGAGCTGTTTTCGGCGATCAGCGCCCTGGTCGGCTTCATGTTCGCGTTCAACGCGCTCCTGATAACGGCAGGGCTGCGCAGGGAGCTGGTCGGCGAACTGCGCCGCCACGGCGCCACGCGCGCGATGACCGTCGGCACGCTCCTGTTCGACGCCCTGATCCTCGGGGTCTTGGGCTGCGCGCTCGGTCTTATCCTCGGCGATGCTCTGTCGGCCGCGCTGTTCGCCGGCAATCCCGGCTACCTCTCTTACGCGTTCCCGGTCGGCTCGCAACGGATCGTGACCTGGCAGAGCGTCGCCATCGCGGTCGGGGCTGGGATGCTGGCCGCCATCGTCGGGGTCCTGGCGCCGCTGCGCTCAACGCTGTCAAGGCCGCCGCGGCGCTCGGCGAGGGTCGAGGATCTGCCCGGGGCAGGCCCGGGCGTGGATCGAGGACCGACCGCGGCGACCCTGGCGGCCGGCCTCGCCTGTCTGATCGCCACGACCGCGATCCTGATCTTCGACCCGGCCGGCGCGGTCCTCGGCAGCCTGACGCTGCTGGCGGCCCTGCTGCTCCTGCTGCCCGCGCTGTTCGACGCGGTCCTGGCCGGCTTCGAGCGTGTCCAACGCATGCTGCCGTCGGCGGCGATGAGCCTGGCGGCGATCGAGCTGAGGGCCCCCGTCACGCGCACGCGCTCCCTGGCGATCGCTGCGACCGGTGCGGTGGCGGTCTTCGGCAGCGTCGCGATCGGCGGCGCCCGCGCGAACCTGCAGGGCGGCCTGAACCGGACCGCGAAAGACATGAACCGGGTCGCCGACGTCTGGGTCTCGGTGTCCGGCGCGGCCAACACCCTGGGCACCACGCCCTTTCGGATCGGCTCCGCCGCGCGCCTGGCCCAGCTGCCGGGGGTGCGCTCGCTGGCGATCTATCGCGGCGGCTTCCTCGACATCGGCGACCGCCGCGTCTGGGCGATCGCGCCGCCGGCCAGCTCGCCCGCGCCGATCCCCGCAAGCCAGCTGCTCGAAGGCGACCTGGCACGCGCGGACGCGCGCCTGCGCGCCGGAGGCTGGACGGTCGTTTCAAAAGCCATAGCCGACGAACGCCATCTCCAGATCGGCAGCTCGTTCCTGTTGCCCTCGCCGCATCCGATCGTCCTGCGCGTGGCTGGGCTCTCCACGAACATCGGTTGGCCGCCGGGCGCGGTCATCTTGAACTCCGCCGACTACGCGCGCGCGTGGGGCGGCGCCGAAGCGAGCGCCTACAACATCGACCTGCAGCCGAACGCCTCGCCGGCCCGGGTCATCGCCGAGATCGGGCGGGCGCTCGGCCCTCGCTCGGGGCTGTCCGTCCAGACCGCCGGTCAGCGCGAACTGGAGTGGCGCGCGAGCAGTCACGAAGGGCTCGCCCGCCTCTCGCAGATCTCCGTGCTCGTCCTGATCGCCGCGGCCCTGGCGATGGCGATGGCGATGGCGGCCATGATCTGGCAGCGCCGCCACCAGATCGCCTATCTGAAGCGTCAGGGCTATCGTCGTGGCGTGCTCTGGCGCGGACTGCTGTGCGAGAGCGCCGTCCTGGTCGGGGCCGGCTGCTCGATCGGGGCCCTGTTCGGGCTCTACGGCCAGGTCCTGCTCAGCCACGCCCTCGCCCACGTGACCGGCTTTCCCGTCGTATTCTCAGTGGGAGTGACGGTCGCCGTCTCGAGCGTCGCCTTGGTCAGCGTCGCCGCGGCTACGATCGTCGCGGTGCCGGGCTACCTGGCCGCCGGCATGAAACCAAGCGTCAACCCCGGGTGATACGGCGAAGTTCGAGCGACAGGCAAGGCAGAAGCGAGCGGAGCGGGAGCCAAGCGTGAGAGCGAAAGGGATCGGGCAAGGTCGATGAGGAGCCTTCAGCCACAGGGCGTCGCCCTGGCCCGCGCGACCTCACGCGAGCTGGTCTTCGGGCTGCGCGCCGTCTCGGGCGAGGTCGCTTGTTGGCGGTCCCACGCGGCCGCGATCCCCGACCCCGAGCTGCGTGCCGCCGCGCTCGAAGCGCTCGCCAACAAGCGCGGCAACATCCACGGCGCCGCCCTCTTCTGGACCTTGCCGGATCGGCGCAGCCGCGACCTGCTCGAGCTGCTGGTCGCCTACGAGATCCTCGCCGACTACCTCGACTGCGTCCACGAGCGCGGCGCTTCGCTCGGTCCCGAGAACGGCCAGCAGCTGCATCTCGCGCTCGTCGAGGCCCTCGATCCGGACAGCCTCATCTCCGACTACTACCGCTTCCATTCCAGCCGCAACGATGGCGGCTACGCCCGTGCGCTCGTCGAGCGCTGCCGCTCAGGCTGTGATCTGCTGCCCTCCTACCGGCGCCTACGGCCCCACCTTCTGCGGGCCGCCGGCCTGTCCGAGGTGCTCGGCCTCAACCACGAGCCCGAACCCGTCCGGCGCGATTCGGCGCTGCGCGAGTGGGCGGCGCGCGAGTGGGCGGCGCGCGAAGGGGCGCCTGAGGAGTGGCCCGCGCTCGAGTACCCCACGTACACCACTCCATTTTCGGAGCCGTCCGCGCGCGCGCGTATGCGCCCGCGCAGCCTGACCAGCACCGAGCCGACCTGGTTCGAGCGCACGGCCGGGGCGAGCGCCTGGCTGACCGCGCTCGCGATGCTCGCGCTCGCCGCCGAGCCCGCCCGCGCGGCGCCTGGACAGGACCGAACCCAGCGCACCTATGACGCCTACCTGAATTGGATCGCGCCCGCCGGGGCGATGCTCGACAGTTTCAGCGACTACGCCGACGATCAGGCCAGCGGCGATCACAGCTACATCGCGCACTACCCTACCCTCGACGTCGCGGTCCAGCGCGTCTGCGAGCTGGTCCGCCGCTCACGCGTCGAGGCCCGCGCCCTGCCCGGCGGCCGCCGCCACGAGGTGCTCGTCGCCTGCATGTCCGCCTTCTATCTGTCCAAGGACTCCGTCCTCGCGCCCGAGTTCCGCGAAGGTGCCGTAGAGCTGCGCCGCGCCGGCGGGCCGCTCGTCGGCTTGCTCCTGCCCGTCCTCCGTCTCTGGCGCACCGCCTACGGGCAGCGCGCGGCGTAGGGCGCCGCGGTCAGCGGTCGCCGGAGTGAGCCCCGGCGCTGGTCTTCAGGCCACGACGTGATCTTCAGGCCACAAGATGAGACGGGCCGCGAACCCGATGTCGGCACGCCTCTTCGTACAGCGGCTCTGGTGCCATGTCCAGGCCGTCGTCCGGCCAGACGATCGTGCCGAACTCGATGGAGACCCGCGCGAAGCGCTTTGGGTCACGCAGCGGCTCGAACACGCCTTTCCACTCACGGTCGGCGAAGCTGACGTCGCCGACGGTGCCGTCCTCGAAGGTCAGGCGCAGTTGGTATTCGCCGATGACCTCAACCGCGGTGATGTCAACGACCTTGCCTGGGAAAACGTTGTCCATGGCACGAGCCTAGCGCAGTGGTTCGATCGGGTTCAGCGGCTTTTCCTTCACGGCGAGGTCCCAGTCGGCGCGCAGCTCATCGAAATGAATCTCGGCCCACGCCTGCACGAGTCGCAACTGTCGCCTTGGGAGCTTGCCCACAATGACCTCGCCCATAAGGTCGAACGAGGCCTTGTACTCGCCGTAACGAGCGTGGAAGTGAGGCAGCGAGTGGTGGACCTCGTCCCAGTACATCCAGATCGTGATCCCGTAGAAGCGGCTGAGCCTCGGCACACCCCTTACCCCGACCACCGCCCACAAGCGGGACGCCCGTTTCATAAAACTAGGCACAGGCTCCTGACGGGTGCAGCATGGCCTGAATGCCGACGTCAACCCCCAACCAGGCGGCCCACCGCACCTCCAGGTCGCTGGCGTGCGGCCTGGAACTGCTGAAGCGGTTCACGCCAGAGCAGCCCGAGCGCGGGATCTCAGAATTGGCGTCCGAGCTGAAGGTCAGCGCGCCCACGGCGCACCGCTACGCCTCGACGTGCCTCGAACTCGGCTACCTGGAGCAGGTCCGTACGAGGCGCTACCGCCTGGCGCGCCGCTGTGCGCAGCCCGGCATCGCGGCGATCGGCGCGCTGGCCATCGACGCGCTCGCCGAGCCGATCCTGCGCGAGCTGCGCGACCGGACCGGGCGCTCGGTGGCGCTCGCCGTGTTCGACGGAAGCGACGTCGTCTATGTGCTTCGGCTCTACGGCTTCCAGCGCGGCCAGTACCGGGCCGGGCGGAGCCTCGGCGCGGGCTCGCGGCGTCCGGCGTCCGAGACGGCTGCCGGGAGGGCCCTGCTGAAAACCGCCCGCGCGGACGGCGAGCGCGGCGAGGAGGCGGTCGCCGAGATCTGTCGGAGCGGACCGGCGGCCGGTGACGGAGAGCTAGCCGAGGGGCCGCGCGGGCTGGCGATCGCGGTCCTGGCGCCCGGCGAGCGGGCTTACGCGATCGAGCTGGCGGCGCCGGCCGAGTCGACCGGCTCGGCCGATCTGGCCGCCTGGCTCGGGGAGCCGCTGCAAGCCGCCGGGACGGCGCTGCGGACGGCGCTGACCGGCGATGCGAAGAAGGAGTCCGCAACGGGACCCGCGCGCTAGGGGAAACGCGGGTGAAAGCGGACGGTGGGGGCCGAGGCAAGGGATCTGAAGATGACGAGGGTCGAAGCGAGGGATTCGGAGATGAGAAGGATCGAAGTGAGGAGGGTCGAGACGGGAGCGGGGCTTCGCCCGCCGGGCTCGCGCCGCCCTTTCCGAGGCTCGACGAGCGCCGCTACTCGCGGGCGCTGCAGGGCGGCCTTGCGATCCTCGCTTGCTTCACGCCCGAACGGCCGCTGCTCGGGACGACCGAGATCGCGGGGCTGGTCGGCATGAGCGTGGCGACCGCCAGCCGCTTCGTGCTTACGCTCGCCGACGAGGGCTACCTGGAGCGCGACTCCTCGCGCAAGTACCGGCTGACCTTGCGCGCGGCCGAATTGGGCCTGGCGAGCATCAGCGAGACCGGGCTGTGCGTGCACGCGCGGCCGCACCTGCTGGAGCTGGCCTCGATCAGCGGCTGTGTCGCGGCGCTGGGCGTGCTCGACGGTCCCGAGGCCCTGCTGGTCGACGTCGAGCGCCCGGGTCGCGGCGGAGGGCGCGGAGCCGAGCCGCGCGCGCGCGCCGGTCGCGGCGGGCGGACCGTCGAGGCGGCGCGCTCCGGTCGCGGCGGGCTTGGAGCCGAGCGCGAGCGGTCCGAGCTGACGCACGTGCCGCTGTATTGCACCGCGATCGGCAAGGTTCTGCTGGCGGGCCTGCCGGCCGACTGGCGGGCGCGGCTGATCGCGGAGATCGACTTCGAGCGGCGCGGCCCCAACACGATCCTCGACGGCGAGTCGTTGCTGGGGCAACTCTCGCGGGTGGCGCGGGATGGCCTGGCCGCGACCGACGACGAGCTGTGTCCCGGCGCCTGCGCGATCGCCGCCCCGGTGCGCGACGAGTCCGGGATCGCGATCGCCGCGGTCGGCCTCTTGGCGCGCGCCCACGCGCTGGAGCTTCACGACCTGGAGGCCCGGTTCGCCGGGCCGCTGCTGAAGGCCGCCGGCCAGATCTCGGCGCGCCTGGGCTGGACGGCTGCGGGGGACTTGGAGACCGACCCGGGCCGGAAGGAGGGGGACCAGGCATGACCGGATCGACACCCCGCGTTTCTCTCAATTGTCCTAATTCAACGCCTCCCACGTTAATTGCCGCTCCGCTCCCACTAGAGTCCGTGTTACGGGGCGTGAACGGAGTTACGCCGAGGATGGAGAGGGTGATGGGGCTCAAAGAGAGGGAAGACCCGCTGAGTCGGGGACAGGGTTCGGCCGCCGCTTTCGGGCCCGCGCTTTTTTATTACAGTCTTGGTCGTCCTTCACATAACCCCTGTGGGACGGTCAACGGGAGTCCGGCTGGGACCTCTTCCGCCCGGTTCCCAGGGCGCCGCGGCTCACCCCAAATATGCCGCGGCGCCCACCCTTTCACGGGCCCGCGCCCAGGTCGGCGTTGCACAGGCCAAAGCCCCCTCTCAACTGTCCTAATTTGGTGTCGTA
>DATJWI010000121.1:0-11795 GCA_035501375.1 Solirubrobacteraceae bacterium | reverse complement strand
GCTCGGCTTCGATCGCTCCGGGCCCGCGCCTGAGCAGACGCTCTCGGGACAGCCCCTGCGCCCCTGGACGATTCCCAACGCGATCGGTTTCTGCCGGCTCGCCCTGATTCCGGTCTTCCTGGCTGTCTCGCTGTCCAGCCCCGACGGCACGAGCGCGGCCGGGGCCGCGCTGTTCGCGGCGATCGCCTGGGGCGACTACATCGACGGGATGGCTGCCCGGATCACCGGCCAGTACAGCAGGCTCGGCGCCCTGATGGACCCGGTCGCCGACCGCCTGCTCGTGATCGCGGGCGTCGTCGTCTGCTGGCGCTTCACCCTCCTACCGCGCTGGGCTCTGGCGATCCTGATCTTCAGGGAGCTGGCGATGCTCGCGCTCAGCCGTTACGGCCAGACCAGGGGTCTCGAGCTTCGCATCAACTGGCCCGGGCGGATCGGCGTCGGACCGATCATGGCCGGTCTGTTCTTCGCGATGACCGGCCTGACGACGCTCGCCGAAGTCCTGCTCTATGTGGGCCTCGCGTTCGCCTTGACGGCGAGCGTGCTTTACGTGCGCTCGGGCGTCGCCCAGCTGCGCGCCGCCCCGCGCCGTCAGAGGCACGGCCCGTTGCAGCCGTAGTCTCAAGCTCAGGTTTACGGTACAGTGCTCGCATGGACACTTTCCCGGATTTGGGCTCGCTGGATGACGCCGAGCTGAAGAACCTGATCAAAGAGCTGACCGCCGAAGAGACCGAGATCTCCTACCAGCGCCGGATCTTGCACGGCAAGATCGACATCTTGAGGGCCGAGCTGGTCAACCGCCTGCGCAAGAAGCACGACGGCGGGTCGTCGCCGGTCATCACCGGCGACGACGTCCAGCAGTTGACCGACATCCTCGCCGGCCGCCAGGCGGTCGTCGAGGGAGACCACGAGTAGGCCCGGGCGGCGGCTTCGAAGAGAGGGGATCGCGATGGCGCTGCACTGCACGGAGTGCGGTTTCGTCAACGCCGAGGGGGCCAACTACTGCCAGCGCTGCGGCGCGTTGCTGCCGCGCGCGGAGAGCCCTGGAGAGCCGGTGACCGCCACCTACCGGATCGACGAGGCCGGCGAGCTCGTGCCCGTCGAGCTCCAGGACGTCACGGCACGCGGCCCGGCCCTCGTGATCCGGACCGGTGGCGGGCGCGTCGGCGAGAGCTTCCAAGTCCAGGGCGAGCGCATGAGCATCGGTCGGCGTCCCGATTGCGAGGTCTTCCTCGACGACGTGACCGTCTCGCGCGACCACGCGCTGCTCGTGCAGCGCGGCGGACAGTGGTATCTGGACGACTGCGGCTCGCTGAACGGCACCTACGTCAACCGCTCCCGGATCGAGTCTCAGCGCCTGGAAGAGGGCGATGAGGTGCAGATCGGCAAGTACAAGCTGACCTTCCACGCACGCTGATGAGCTGCCAGAACACTCACGACAGCCGGGCTTTCCTCGACCCCCGACCGGCCTACGGCGGACACTGAGATGGCCGCCCAGACCTCACAGCCGACGAGCGACGCGGAAGCCCTGAACGCCGAGCTCGAGCAGACCGCCGGCGCGTCTGCCGGCCCGGGTGCCCAGCGCCAGAAGTCGATCACGATCGGCGCCGTCTGCAAGGCCCTGGCGCTCGAGTTCCCGGACATCTCGATCTCCAAGATCAGGTACCTGGAGGATCAGAAGTTGCTGACGCCGAGGCGCACCCCGGGTGGCTACCGCCTCTACACGCAGAGCGATGTCGCGCGTCTGCGCACGATCTTGAGGATGCAGCGCGACGAGTTCCTGCCTCTACGCGTGATCCGCCAGGAGCTGGCCAGCGGGCGCGGAGGAGAGTCCTCAGGCGTGGAGCCCGCGGCCGCCGCGACCGCCGGGGCCAAGGGCGCGCGCCCGTGGCGCACGAGCGTCAGCGTGCGCTGGCCGATCTCAGATCGCTCCGGCGGCGCGCTCTACTCGCTCGAAGACGTCCTCGAAGAGACGGGCGCCGACGCCAAGCTCGTGCGCGAACTGGACGAGTACGGCGTGATCAAAGGCGAGCTGCGCGGAGGTATCCGCTATTACGACGAAACCGAAAGGGAGATCGTCGGCGCGGTCTCCGAGCTCGCCCGTTACGGCGTCGGCGGACGCAACCTGAGGGTGTTCCGGTCCTCCGCGGACCGCGAGGCCACGCTCCTACAGCAGATCCTCGCGCCCGCCCTGCGCTCGCGCAACCCCGAGCGCCGCAAGGAGGCCGTCGAAGCCCTCGAGAACCTGGCGGCAGTCGCGACCCACCTGAAGCATCTTTTGTTGGTGCGCGACCTGCGCAAGATCGTGCGTTGAGTAACGATGACTCGGGCAGCGACAGATCTGCGCGAGCTGATACGCGAGATCGAAGACTTCCCGAAAGAAGGGATCGGCTTCAAGGACATCACGCCGCTGATGGCCGATCCGCGAGGACTTAAGCTCGCCGTGGAAGGTCTCGCCGACTATGCCCGCCCGCTGAACGTCGATTGCGTCGTCGCCGCCGAGGCGCGCGGCTTCCTGCTCGGGCCGGCCCTGGCGCTCGAGCTGGGCGCCGGCTTCGTGTTGGCGCGCAAGCCCGGCAAGCTTCCTTACGAGACCGTCAAGGCCGAGTACCTCTTGGAGTACGGTTCTGGCGAACTCGAGCTGCACACCGATGCGCTCGGCCCCGGCAAGCGCGTGCTCGTACACGACGACCTGCTCGCCACAGGTGGCACCGCCAAGGCGCTGTGCGAGCTGGTCGAGAGCCTCGGCGGCGAGGTCGCCGGCTGCGGTTTCCTGATCGAGCTCGCCTTTCTGGACGGCCGCGGACGCCTTGCGCCGCACGAAGCTCACTCCCTGATCTGCTACGAGGCTCAGTGACCGTGCGACTCTCAGCACCCCCACGACTGACGGCGGCCGCGTCGCGAATCCGCATGGGCGTGCGCTGAGGCGAGACCGGGACGCAAAGGACTGAATGCCGACCGCGCGTCGCACCCGCACGATCGCAGCGTCGCCGCAAGAGGTCTGGCGGACGATAAGCGACCCTCACCACCTGCCCCGCTGGTGGCCTAGGGTCGGCCGTGTCGAGGACGTGAGGTCCGAGGAGTTCACCGAGCTGTTGCAGACCAAGTCCGGAAAGTACGTGCGCGCGGACTTCGCGATCGCCGAAGCCGACCAGGCGGCAGGGCGCCTGCGCTGGGAGCAGCGTGTCGAGGGCAGCCCGTTCGAGCGCATCTTGGCCAGAGCCGAGACGACGATCACGCTCACCGAGGCGCCCGGCCCTGACGGTCCGAGCACGGAGGTGGCGATCGAGCTCGACCAGACGCTCAAAGGCGGGTTCCCGAGATTCTTCACGACGATGCCCAAGCTCGGCTCGCCGATCGTCAAACGCGCCGCCGCTCGCACGCTCGACGAGGCGCTCGAAGGGCTAGACCGGATTTGCGGCCGGGCATGAGTGGAGCGACGGTCGAGCCACCTCAGATGCGATGGTGGGGCTGGGGCGAGAGCCGGCACGCGCCCGGGCTCAGCCAGCACACGCTCGAGCTGCTGAATCAGGTCGTCGGGCTTTCAGGCGAGCCGCGGCCGCCGGTCGCGCTCAGCGCGGTGACGCTCCGGCCGAGCGCCCTGTCTGACAGCGCAGCCGACGCCCTGCGCGCGATCCTCGGCGCCGACGGCCTGCGCCTGGACCACCGCGAACGCGTCTTGCACGCTGCCGGCAAGGGCTATCTCGATCTCGTCAGGCTGCGCGCCGGCGCGCCCGCCAGTGCGCCTGACGCGATCTTGCTGCCCGCCAAACACGAGCAGATCCGGGCGGTCCTCGAGCTGTGTGCCGAGCGTCGCCTTGCAGTCGTGCCCTTCGGCGGCGGCACGAGCGTCGTCGGTGGCGTCGAGCCCCTCAGGGGCGAGCACAGCGCCGTCCTGGCCCTCGACATGCGGCGCCTCGCCGGTGTCCGGCTGGACCGCGAGTCGCAGATCGCGACCGTCGGGGCCGGCCTGAGAGCTCCCGCGCTTGAGCGCGCGCTCGCAGGCGCCGGCCTGACGCTCGGGCACTGGCCACAGTCCTTCGAGTACGTCACGCTCGGCGGCTGCGCCGCCACCCGCTCCGCCGGCCAAGCCTCGAGCGGTTACGGCGGGATCGCCAAGATGGTCCTGGGCGCCCGCCTGGCCGCCCCGGCTGGCGACATCGTTCTGCCGGCGATGCCTGCTACGGCGGCGGGACCGGACCTGCGCGAGCTGATCGTCGGCTCCGAGGGCGTCCTCGGAGTGATCGACGAGCTCAGCCTGCGTGTGCGCCGGGCGCCAGAGGAGCACAGGTACGTGGGCGTCATGTTCGAGGACTTCGCCTCCGGCCTGAAAGCCCTGCGGGCGATGGCCCAGGAGCACTGCCTGCCGGATGTCGCACGCCTGTCGGACCCTGCCGAGACCGGCATCTCGATGGCGATGGCCGGTGGGGGCGGTGGCGGCGCCAGTAGAAGCGACGGGGAGAGCGGCGGGAGTGGTCATCGTGGTGGCGGCGGCGGTGATGGCGGTGGCGGCGGGCGCTTGAAGGCGAGGCTCGGCCGGGCCTACCTGAGCGCTCGCGGCTTTGGCGAGGGCGCCTCGGAGCGTTGCCTTGCGATCTTGGGCTTCGAAGGCTCAGCCGCCGACGCCAAGAGCAGGCACGCCCGCGCGCTCGCGCTCGCGCGAGCCGAAGGCGGTCTTTCGCTCGGAGGCTCGCCCGGCCGGGCCTGGCTCAGAGGTCGCTTCCAGGCCCCTTACCTGCGCGACGAGCTGCTGACCTACGGCGTTTTGGTCGAGACGCTCGAGACCGCCACGCCCTGGGCGAACCTGAAGCGCCTGCACGGCTCGCTGACCAGCGCGATCGCAGAGGCGCTCGCCGATCAGGGCACGCCCGGAATCGTGATGTGCCACGTCTCTCACGTCTATGAGACCGGCGCTTCGCTGTATTGCACGTTCATAGCCAAACAGCGCTTCGGCGCCGAGGCCGACCAGTGGCATGCGGTCAAGCGCGCCGCCGGCGATGCGATCGTGGCGGGCGGCGGCACCATCACCCATCATCACGCCATCGGCCGCGACCACGCGCCGTGGCTGGTCCGGGAGGTCGGCCCCGAGGGAGTCGCGGCGCTCGCCGCCTTCAAGGACGAGCTCGACCCCGCCGGCATCATGAACCCGGGCAAGCTGTTCCTTGGCCGAGTCGATCCGACCGCAGGGCCCGGCGCGAGCGACGCCTGAACTTCGACCGCGCCGCCAGTCCTCGCGAGCGAGGCCAGTAGGTCAGTGTCCGAGGCTGAAAGCGCCCGATAGAGCTATCGGGCCGGGGTGCGCCGGGTGTTCGCTGTGCTCTCTTGTCAGCAATATCTGTTTGTAGTCCCCGGCATTTGTCGGCAGCAGGGCGCCCCCCTGAAGACGCCCGTTGGAGCCGACCGTCGCCTTGCTGACGGCCTCGGCGCTGTTCGGCGAGTTGTACAGCCAGATCACGTAATGGAAGCCGTTCGAGGGCGCCAGGTGTTCGGCCGCCATATAGAACGCCCGCTGAGACGCTTCCGCCAGGACCTCGACGATCCCGATCGCTTTGCTGGCGGGGTTCGGGGCGGTCAAGGTCAACTGGTTGGTGACGGTCGGGCTTTTCGCCGACCCCGACGCTCCTGTGGCGCCGGTCGGTCCGGTGCCCCCGGAGCTACCGCTGCCAGATCCGCCGCCGGTCGTGACCAGCAAGACCACGATCGCGACCACCACGGCGATGCCCGCCAGCAGGGCGGCGCCGCCGCGCCTGGAAGCGGGCAGCCCGCCATCCCCGCCGCGTGGACGCGCCGGCGCGGTCTCGGCGCCCGTCCTCTCGGCCGGGACGTACGGCGTCACGTCCGGGGTGCCCGCGAGTCGGTCGAGGGCGGTGTGAGCGCGATCGCGCACGGCCGCCTCCGAGATCCCGAGCAGCTCGGCGACCTCGGCATAGCTCTTGCCGCGATCGACCAGCAGCGAAAGTGTCGCGCGCAGGTCTGGCGGCAGATCGTCCAATCGTGGCATCGCCGGGGTAGGCTATCGTGGCGCCGCGATGGCGACGCCGACGAGCATGCCGACGGTATCCGAGCTGAACGAGGCCGTCACCGGCTATGACCGTTTGTACGGCCTTCGTTTCGTGTCGGTCAGCGACGAGGAGGTCAGGGCCGAGGTCGACGTGAGGCCGGAGATCAAGCAGCCGACGGGGCTCGTGCACGGTGGCCTGTACGCGTCCCTGGCGGAGTCGATGACCTCGCTCGCGACCGCCGTTGCGGCGATGAGCGAAGGCAAGGTCGCGACCGGCATGTCCAACAACACGAGCTTTCTGCGGCCGATCCTCGACGGGACCGTCCACGCCCGCGCCTCGCGTCTGCACCGCGGTCGAACGACCTGGGTCTGGGACGTCACGTTCAGCGACGACGATGGCCGCACGTGCGCGGTCACCCGGATGACGATCGCCGTGCGCCCCTACCAAGACAGGCGTTAGCGGTCGTCCCGCGATACGCGAACGCTCGCCCGAGACGACCGTCATCAGACGGTGTCAGCGGCCGGCGTTTGGTGGCCGGAGTGAGCGGCCGGCGTTTGGTGGCCGGAGGCCGGTTTACAGACCGAGCGCGCGCAGCGGGTTCGGGATCTGAGAGGGCAGCGGCTGTTCGCCGTAGCCCGTGTTCGACAGCGCCCGCGCCAGCGGACTGCCCGGGACCCCCGGATCGTTGATCGGCACGACGGTCGCGGCGGCGGCGCGAGTCAGCAGCGAGTCGCGGCCGTATATGTCGACCACGACCCCGGCGGTCGGGATCGAGATCGAGGTCCCGCGCTGGCCCCGGTAACCGGTTACCCCGCGGATCCGCACGTAGGCGTGCTGCGCGCGCGCGCCTTCGCCGGGAACGAAGCCGTTGTCCGGCGAGGTGACGATCGTCAGCGCGGTCACGCAGGTGGTCTGGCCGCCTTCCAGGCAGTTGCCGTACTGGACCGTGTAAGAGCCGCTCGGGTCGCGTGCCGCTTCGGTGATCTGCAGCCCCTTGAAGGAGCCGCCCAGCCAGTACACCGGATAAGGCGTCAACAGCAGGCTCTCGAGCTCGTTGTGCGGGATCGGCTGGACCTGGAGCGTGTTACCGCAACCGCCCGACGCGATCGCGCTCGCGCCGGCCGCCACGAGCGCGGCGAGCCCGGCGAGCGCCCTTCTCGCCGATCTCACACCGCCCCGGCCAGCTGTGGGCGTGCGTCGGTGCGCGCTCATCGGCGGACCGGCGGCCATAGTTCAGTGGGAGGCCGGGCGTCCATACCTGTTGGTTACCGGCATCCGCCTGTCCCTGCCGAACGCCCTGGTCGTAACCTTGATTCCGGGTGGCGCCTGCCGGCGCTTGTACTCGGCCAGGTCGACCAAGCGAATCGTGCGGTCGACCTCCTGTTCGGGCAGCCCTTTGGCGAGCAGCTGCTCTCTGCCTTCGTCTAACTCGATGTAGCCGCGCAGGATCCGGTCGAGCAGCTCGTACGGTGGTAGCGAGTCTTCGTCGCGCTGGCCCTCCCTGAGCTCGGCCGTCGGGGGCCTGTCGATGATCGACTCCGGGATCGGACATCTCGCCCGGCCCGCCGCGCGCGCGCGGGCGCTCTCGCCGACGGCAAGACTCTCGGCGGTTGCCCGCCCGCGAGGCGACAGGGCGCCGGCGGCCGAGTTGCGCCACTCGCAGAGCCCATAGACGAGGGTCTTGGGCACGTCCTTGATGACCGCAAAACCGCCGGCCAGGTCTCCGTAGAGCGTCGTATAGCCGACCGACATCTCCGACTTGTTGCCGGTCGTCAGGACCAGCCAGCCGTGCTTGTTGGACAAGGCCATCAACAGGTTGCCCCTGATCCGGGCCTGCAGGTTCTCCTCGGCGATGTCAGGCGCCGACTCGGCGAACTCGGCCTTCAGCGTGTGCGCGTAGGCGTCCATCGCCGCGCCGATCGGCAGCTCGTGGACCTTCACGCCCAGCGAACCGGCCAATCCGTGGGCATCGGCCTGGGTCGCCACCGATGAGTACGGCGAAGGCATGATCGCGACGTTGACCCGGTCCGGCCCCAGCGCGTCGACCGCCAGGCAGGCCACGAGCGCCGAGTCGATCCCGCCCGACAGGCCCAACACGACCTTCACGAAACCGTTCTTCTCGACATAGTCGTAAAGGCCAAGTTCGAGCGCGGCATAGACCTCAGCCTCGATCGGCTCGAGCAAAGGCCGCACCGGACCCGAGACCGTACCGGCCGGCTCGCCCGCGGGCGCCACCGGCCCCGAGACCCGGCCTGCGATCGTGGCGATCCGGGGGAGATCGAGGTCGCAGACGATCATGTCCTCCTCAAACTGCTTGCCCCTTACGATCGTATTGCCGGCCCTGTCGAGCACGAACGAGTGCCCATCGAACACCAGCTCGTCCTGGCCGCCAACGAGCCCGCAGAAGGCGACGTACGCATCCGACTCGAGCGCTCTGCCCGCGAACAGCTGCTCCCGTTCGATGCCCTTGCCGGCATGGTAAGGGGAGGCCGAGATGTTGACGATCAGGCTCGCGCCCGCCGCAGCCTCCTCGGTCGCGGGCGGACCCGGCTGCCACAGGTCCTCGCAGACCGTCACCCCGACCCTCGTTCCCGCCACCTCGATCGTTTCGCCGCCCTCGCCCGGCGTGAAATAGCGTTGCTCGTCGAACACGCCGTAATTGGGCAGGTGCATCTTGCGGTAGACCGTTTCGATCGCTCCGTTCGCCAGCACCGCCGCCGCGTTGTAGACCCGGCCCCCCGTCAGCTCGGGGACGCCCACGATCCCCGTTACACCCGTAGCCTCGTGCGCCAGCTGCTCGAGCGCCGCCCAGGCGTCGGCCAGGAAGTGCTCCCTCAACAGCAGATCCTCCGGCGGGTAGCCCGTCAGGGCAAGCTCCCCGAACAGGACCAGCTCCGCGCCCTGCTCGCGGGCGTCGCACAGGCCGGCACGGATGCGCGCGAGGTTGCCGGCGATGTCGCCGACCGTCACATCGATCTGAGCCAGCGCCAGCCGCAAGGTCTTGGGATCGTATCCGGGCCTGCCAACCGCGCCCGACGCTAGCCGGTCGCGGCCTTTGCCCGGCGTTTGCGCGCGGGCGCGACACCGGCCGCTTTCGACAGCGAGGCGATCGCGCGAGCGAGATCTTTGGCGATCGTCTCCAGCTCGGGCACCGCGTCGTAGTCGGCCAGCAGGCCGAAGCCGAGCCTGCCGTCATAGCTCATGACTGCGATCCCGAGCGCCTGCCTGCGCGCCAGAGGCACGACCGGGTAGAGCCGCTGCAGCTTGCGCCCGAGCAGGTAAAGCGGAAACTGGGGTCCTGGCACGTTCGTGACGACCAGGTTGAAGTAGCGCTGCCTGGCCTGCAAGCGCGCGGCCTGGCTGAGGATCGTCGGGGGCGCGAACCCGGCCAGGTTCGTCAGCACCTGGGCGCCGACGGCCTGGCCCGACTTCTTCAAATGCTCCATCGCGTCCCTGATCTGGGCCAGGCACTCGGCCGGGTTCTCGATGCCGACCGGCAGCGGCGCCCACATCGCGGCGACCTTGTTGCCCAAGGCGCCGTGCTCGGAATCGGCCCTGACCGACACCGGCACCATCGCCTTCAAGACGAGCCCATCCGTGTCGTGGCCCTGAGCCCTCAAATAACGTCCTAGGGCGAGGGTCACGGAGGCCAAGACCACGTCGTTCAGCGTGCCGCCCAGCGAATCCTTGATCGCCTTGAACCGGCCCAATTCGGCGTCCACCCACGTGTAGCGCCGGTGCGGCCCGATGTCCACGTTGAACGGGCTCGGCGGCGCCGGCGCGCTGATGCCCGCCAGTGCGGTCGCGCCGACGCTCGCAAGGCCCTCCCGCACCTGGCTGACGGCTTTGCGCGGCGCCCGCAGCAGCGCCCTCGTGCCGCGACCCATCTCACTCGGCACGGTCGCGCGCTCCCTCAACGCCTCTCCGAGCAGCTTGGCCTTGCCCGGCAACGGCTTTGCCGTCCACGGCAGTGGCGGCCCGCCCGTGCCCGTGGGCTGCGGCGAAGTGTCGAACAGCACCGTCGTGATGTCCACCCCCGAGACCCCGTCCACCAACGCGTGATGCGTCTTTGCGACCAGCGCGAACCGTTTGCCGGCCATCCTCTGCACCAACCAGATCTCCCACAAAGGCTTGGACCTGTCCAGCCGCTGCGAGAACAGCCTGCCCGCAAGCCGCTTCAGCGCCGCCTCATCCGCGGGCTTTGGCAGCGCCGTGTGCCTGATGTGGTACCTCGCGTTGAAGTGCGGGTCGTCCGCCCACACCGGCCTGCCCTGGTCGAAAGGCACGTACGCCAGCCTCTGTCTGTACCTCGGGACCAGATGCAGCCTGCTCAGCACGTGAGCCGTCAGCTCCTGCGGCGTCGGCGCTTCCCCCTCGAACACCATCACCGACGCCACGTGCATATGCGCCGTCGAATGCTCCTCCAGGTGCAAGAACGCCGTGTCGAGCGCCGTCAACCGGTCCGGGTTCGCCATTGCTCTGATTGTGGCTGGTCTTGGGGGCTGCGTCAACGCTGGGCCGTGCCGTCTGGATGCGGCGACACAGGAGAGCGGACAAGGCGAGCCCGAAGCACCATCGAGTCGGCCTAGCGTGCAAACCTTGATCCAAGTAACTCCAAATCGATCCAAGCGCTTGGAGTTCGGCTAAACTCCAAGTCCTTGGAGATATCTGGATCAATTTGGAGTTAGAGCCATGTACGTCACGCCCGCCCCTCAGGTACCCGACCTGCTCAGCCAGGTAGTCCAGCACGGCGTCGACAGACTCCCCGAGCTTCTCAGTCTCGAGCTGGTCGAGGACGGCCGCGACTACATCCACTGGGACAAGCTACGCCAGCTGACGCCACCGGACGATCTGAGCCGCGAGGAGTGGTGGCTCCTGATCAAGTGGGCTCGAATGCCGCTGCTCAGGCCGATCCCCCTGACAGATCCAGAAGGCCACACCTTCGTCTACGGCGTCCCCGATCTCATCGCGCGGCGCCTGCACTACGTGGACCAGCACTGTGCTGGGGAGGTCGCCATGTCGGAGGTCGTGACGGCCGACGCCCAAGCTCGACAGCACTATCTCGTGAACCCCCTGATGGAGGAGGCCATCAGGTCGAGCCAGCTCGAGGGCGCGACAACGACCCGCCGGGTCGCCAAGGAGCTGCTCCGAACAGGTCGCGCGCCGGAGGATCGAAGCGAGCTCATGATCCTCAACAACTATCTCGCGCTTCAGTACATGCGCGACGAGATGCCAAGCGAGCTGACGCCGGGCACGGTCCTCGAACTGCAGCGCATCCTGACCCAGGGCACACTCGACAACCCGGACGCGGCCGGCCGGCTCCAGCGACCCGACGAGGAGCGGATAGCAGTGGTCGACAGCACAGACGGGTCCGTCCTCTATCGGCCACCGCCCGCCGACCAACTACCCGCCCGCATGGAGGCCCTGTGCGAGTTCGCGAACGAAGCGGACGGTCCGGATCGGTTCATCCATCCCGTCCTGAGGGCGATCCTGCTGCACTTCTGGCTTGCATACGACCATCCCTTCGAGGACGGCAACGGTCGAACAGCTCGGGCTCTTTTCTACTGGTACATGCGCACCCATGGCTACTGGTTGGTCGAGTACCTGTCGATCTCGCGCATCCTCCGGCGCGCACCGGCCCGATACTCCCGCTCCTATCTCTACACAGAGAGCGATGGTCGCGACACCACCTACTTCATCGTCTATCAGCTCGAAGTCCTCCAGCGGGCCATCGAGCAGCTTCACGGCTACCTTCAGAAACGGATCCACGAGGTGCGGAACATAGAACGTCTCCTG
>DATJWI010000120.1:0-3981 GCA_035501375.1 Solirubrobacteraceae bacterium | reverse complement strand
CCTTGACGGACAGCCGGTAAGAGTCGGTCGCCACCATCCTCAGGGTCTGCTCGGACGCGGACATCAAGATGCCCGTCAGCACCGGTCTCGTCTCGTCGCGCGAGGCCGAGCGCGCCACCTGCGAGACGGTCTGGACGAAGGCCGCCACCGGCAGCGTCGTGCGCGTGTCCGGCGAGGGCTCCGGCAGGGCCGGGAAGTCCTCAGCCCTGAGCATCCGCAGGTGGAAGGTCGCCGAGCCGCACACCAGCTCGACGTCCTGCTCGGCGCTGCGCAGCTCGAGCGTGAGCGTGTCCGCCGGCAAGGTCCGGACGACGTCGGTCAAAAGGCGCGCCGGTAGAACGGCATCGCCAGGGCGATCGACGTTTGCGGAAGAAAGCGGTACGCGCAGGCCGATCTCGGCGTCGGTCGCGAGCAGCTCCGGCCGAAGGCCCTCGGGAGCGGAGATCTTGACGCCGGAGAGCGCCTGGATCGCGCTACGGGTCGAAGCGACACGCGTAACCGTCTGCAGCTGGCTGAGCAGGTCCGGTGTCGAGAGAGACAACTTCATATGACATCTCCTACCAACAGAAAAGTCATAGAAGGGGCTGTGAGCATGTGGATGGCCTTGGTCGTGTGGCTTCGTTGTGCGGACAGATCGATGTTCATGGCTGTGGGCAGCCAGTGTGGAAGTCTCTCACCTGGACCGGTCGCTCCGCGGCGATGCCAGGCCGTCTCCACAGGACTGTGGATCGAGCGCGAGATCCGAGAGCATGCTCTGCACAGCTTGGCGCGACCGGTCATCGTCGGCGAGCCGTGAGACGGTGCGACGGTGGGCGTACATAACGGTCGTGTGATCGCGCCCGCCAAACTGCCTGCCGATCGCCGGCAGCGACTCGCCGGTCAACTCACGGGCCAGGTACATCGCCAGCTGTCGTGGCCAGGTCAGGCGTGCGGCCCGCGACTTGGAGACGAGCTCGTCGGTTGTGAGCCCGTAACGCTCACAGGTAGCCCTCTTGATGTCGGCCACCGTCGGAGCGGTGCTGCGCGCCCGCCCGTGCGCGGGCGCAGCACCTCCTTGGCCTTGACCGATGTCGGCCGGGGCCGGATACAGGCCGTCGAGCAGCTCGCGCGCGAGCTCCGGCGTCAACGGGCGCCCGGTCAGCGAGCTGTAGGCGACGACCCTGATCAGAGCGCCCTCGATCGCCCTGACGTTGTCGGTCACCCGTTCGGCGATCAGCTCGAGGGTCGAGTCGTCGGGAAGTTCGAGGCCGTCGTGGTCGGCGCGCTTGCGCAGAATCGCCAGTCGTGTGGCCGGGTCCGGGGGCGCTATGTCCGCGACCAGGCCCGACTCGAAGCGCTCTCTCAAACGGTCCTCGAGCGCCTGCAGGTCCCTCGGCGGCCGGTCAGAGCTGAGCACCAGCTGGCGTCCGGAGTCGTACAGCGCGTTGAAGGTATGAAAGAACTCCTCCTCGGTCTTCGTCTTGCGCTCCAAGAACTGGACGTCGTCGACGAGCAGCACGTCGATGTGCCTGTGTTCGGCCTTGAAGGCGTCTGTCCGCCGCCCGGCGAGCGCGCCCAGGAAGTCGTTCGTGAACTCCTCGCCGGTCGTGCACCTGACGGCCAGGCCCGGATCGTGGCTCAGCAAGAGCTGCGCTATCGAGCCGAGCAGATGCGTCTTGCCGACCCCCGGCGGGCCGCATATGAACAGCGGGTTGTACGCCTGGCCCGGCATCTCGGCGACCGCCAGCGCGGCGGCGTGAGCGAGCCTGTTGCAGCTGCCGATCACGAACTGTTCGAACGTCAGCTTCGGGTTGCCGAGCGCGCCGACTCCCACCTCATAGCCCTGGTCCCGCTCCTGCCCTCCGCTCGGCCGCTGCCCTTGCCGGCGATCGAAACGCAGTGTCTGCCGGCTACCTGCCGCCGCCGCCCGCGATCCGGGCGCGCCCGGATCGCGCAGCCCGAGCCCGCTCGCTCCACGCGCACGCGAAGCGCTGGATGCCGAGGTGTCGATGTCCCGGCCTCCCAGCCTTTCGCCGGCGCCCGGACGGGGCAACAGCTCGACGGCGACGTGCTCCCCGAAGACGGTCTCCACGGAGGCCTGCAGGACCCGCCCGAACCGGCTTGCGACCCAATCGCAAGCCTGGGCCGGGCCATACACGACGAGCCGCCCGTCGGCCAGTTCGGCGACGGTCAGCGGCTCGAGCCAGATACGGTAAGTGGCCTCGCCGACCGCGCCCTGCAGCTCGTTCCGGACGCGCGACCACATGTGCTCCAGCTCGACGTTCACGGCAGCGTAAACCGCTCCTCCCAGGGAGAGTGTTCTTGACTTTGGGACGGAGGGCCCGCGTGGAGCCCGGTCCGGCGACTATATCCGACGCCCGTCGCGCCGCCGCCGCCCTTGACCGCATTTGGCGAGAAAATTCGCGGGGGGCCGCGTCCCGGTTGATGTGGCCTCGTCGGAGTAGGCGCCGGCGGGGTGGCGCGCCGGTCGCGGGATCGATCGCCGGGACTCTATACTTCGCTGTTCTAAGCCATGAAGCGCACTTATCAACCAAAGAAGCGCAAGCGCGCACGCACGCACGGGTTCCGGGCCCGGATGAGTTCCAGGGCGGGCCGGCTCACGCTCAAGCGCCGCCGGGACAAGGGCCGCAAGCGCCTGTCGGCGTAGCGATGGCCGCTGTTTGCGCGAGCCTTTTGCGCGCGAGATGACGGCCCACGCCGGCACCGGCAAGCGGCGGCTCTCGCGCAGCGCCGAGTTCGAGCGTGTCTACAGGCACGGCCGCTCGACCGCCAATCGCCATCTCGTGGTCTACGCCTTTCCGAACCAGTCGGCCGCCACGGCCGACGGTCCCAGGCTGGGACTGTCGGTGTCGCGCAAGGTCGGCGGCGCCGTCGAACGCAACCAGGTGAAGCGCCTGCTCCGGGAAGCGTTCGCCAAGCTGGCCCCCGACCTGGCAGCCGGCCAGGACCTGGTCCTGGTAGCTCGCCCGCCGGTCCGCGAGCTGGCCGAACGGGAGGGCTTGGCGGGGATCGAGTCTTCGCTCGCGGACTTGATCGCCCGCGCGCGCCTTGGCGCCGCCCCGGACGGTCCCGCCTCCGCCTCCCCGCCCGAATCCGAGCCTTTTCTCGAGCCTGCATCTCCGCCCCCGCCCGAGTCCGCCCCCGAGCCGCCCGAGTCCGCCCGGCCCGAGCCGGCCCAGTCCGAGCTGGTCGAGTCCGCCGAGTCCGCCGAGTCCGAGCCGGCGCCCGCTGCACCCGTCCTGCCGCCAGAGGCTACGCGGGAGCTGGGATCGTGAAGGCGGGCGAGGCTGCCGGCGAGGAGGGCCGGACCAGCTCCACGGTGCACCGCGCCCTGACATGGCTGGCCCGCTCCGTGGCGATCGCGCCGATCGTCGTCTACCAGCGGGCGATCTCGCCGGCCCTGCCCAGGCGTTGCAAGTACGAGCCGACGTGTTCGCGCTACGCGGTCGAGGCGATCCGCGCGTACGGCCCCATCCGCGGGACCGTGCTCGCGGGCTGGCGCGTGCTCAGGTGCAACCCGTGGAGCTACGGCGGGTACGATCCAGTCGAGGCCCAGCGTCTGTTCGGCGGCGGCGCGCACAGCCACGGCTGATCGGATGGCCCAGCCATGACCTTCCCGACCGCCTCGCCCCGCACCGATAGCGCCGAGTCCGCCCCAGACCGCCCCAGCCCCTAGACCGCCCCAGTCCCCAGCCCCCGACCGCCAAAGACCCTCCGCTTATGCCCGTGTTCGCGAACATCATCGAGGAAGCGTTCTCGCCGCTGATAACGCTGTTCGAAGAAATCATGGTCTTTATCCACGAAGCCGTGGGTGGAAGCTGGGGTTGGGCGATCGTCGGCTTGACGATCGTCACGCGCGCGGTGCTGTTGCCGCTGACCTACAAGCAGCTGCGCTCGATGCAGGAACTCCAGAGGCATGCGCCCGAGATGAAGAAGATCAAAGAGCGCTACAAGGACGACAAACAGCGCCAGCAGCAGGAG
>DATJWI010000119.1:0-4638 GCA_035501375.1 Solirubrobacteraceae bacterium | reverse complement strand
GCAGGCCCGCCAAAAGGCGCTCCAACTCGCTGGCCGCCAGCAGCTCGCCGGTCGGGTCGTTGGGGTTGGCGATCGCCACGACGCGCAGGTCCGACTCGCCGGCATGCTCCAAGATCTCGTCGACGCCGCCGGAGACCGGGGTCGCGCGCCCGTGCGCGCGCCAGGCCATCAACGGGAACAGCGGATAGGAGGGCCACGGGCTGAGCAGCTTCTGGCCGGGCTCCATCAGGGCGCGCGTGGCCGAGTTGAGCAGTTCGGCGGCGCCGTTGCCGAGGATCAAGCGGTCGGGCTCGACCTGGCAGCGCTCGGCCAGCTCGTTGCGCAGCCGCGAAGACTGCTGCGGGTTCGGGTACTGCTGCATGCCCTTTCTGGCCACGAACGTGATCGCGGCCACGACACTCGGATGGGGCAGCTCGGGCCAGGTCGTTTTGGACAGGTCGAGCGTCTGGACCTTCATCAGGGCTTTGCGCTTGCGCTCGGCGGCCTCCGCGCGCAACCCTTCGTTGACTTCCTCCTCGGTCATCCCTTCGAACTGCTTGTAGTAGTCGAGCAGGCTCATTTGGCGAGCGCGGCGGCTTGGGTTCCGGGGCTTGGCTCGGGGACTTACCCGTTGCCCTTGGAGACGAGCGTCGTGCCGGGGCCGTGGATCAGGACGAACCACAGCATGAAGGCGCCCCCGCAGACGACGGCGGTGACGGCGAACACGCGTCCGAGGACGCCAACGCGCTGGTCGTGGCCGGCCGCCCTGCGCACCAAGATCCAGGCGGCGTCAAGCCTGCGCAGCAGGGCGAGCGTGCCGAACAGGAATCCGAACAGGCCGATGAACGCGACGAAGATGCCGAGGCTGACGCTGTTCGTCAGGTAGTTGACCTGGGAGCCGATCCACAGGCACGCCAAAGGGATCGGACCCCAGCAGAGCAGGCTCAACAGGACGATCCCGGCGAGCATGATCCCGGCCAGCGAGCCGTCGATCCGCCGCCTGATCGCGCCCCCGCGCTCCGGCAGCTCCCGGTAGTGGACAGGCGCGGTGCCCGGTCTGCGCCCGACGAACAGGCCGCCGGTGTCGGAAGGGTCGGAGCGCATGCGCCTATCTTGGCAGGTACAAAGGCTTCAGTCTGGAGCCGACCGTGCGCGGGGGCACACGCGCCACGCGTGGCGCTCGCAGCGAATGGCTTCTGGTCGGGCCGGACGGCCGGGTCCGCGAACCGCCTGGCGGCCGGTCAGTCGGCATACAGCGCGTCGATGATCTCGGCGTACTTCTGGTTGACGATGTTGCGCTTGACCTTCAAGGTCGGCGTCAGCTCGCCGGTCTCCTGGGAGAGATCGTGGTCGAGGATCGCGAACTTCTTGATGCGCTCGACCTGGGCGTACTTGGAGTTGGCCTTGTCAAGGGCCTCCTGGACGAGGGCCCTGACGGCGGGCTCCTGGGCGAGTGACGGGATGTCGGCGGGCAGGCCGTGCTCGGCGGCATAGCCGGCGATCTCTTCCTCGTCGAGGGTTACCAGGGCGACCGGGTAGGGGCGCTGGTCGCCGTGCATGACAGCTTGGGAGACCCAGCGGCACTGCTTGAGGTCGTTCTCGATGTTCGCGGGCGTCAGGTTCTTGCCGCCGGCGGTGATGATGATGTCCTTCTTGCGGCCGACGATATAGACGAAGCCGTCCTCGTCGACCTTGCCCAAATCGCCGGTGTGCAGCCAGCCGTCTTCGACCGCCCCGAAGCTCTCTTCGGCCCTGTTGTGGTAGCCCTGGAAGATGTTCTCGCCTTTGATCAGGAGCTCGCCGTCGTCGGCGATCTTGACCTCGACGCCGGGGAACGGCTTGCCGACGCTGCCGAACCTGTGCTCCTCGGGCGTGCACGCGGTCGCCGCGGTCGCGGTCTCGGTCATGCCGTAGCCCTCCATCACGGGAACCCCGCAGGCATAGAAGAATTCGAGGATCTCCTTGGCGATCGGAGCGGCGCCGCTGACGGCCTCGCGGACGCGGCCGCCGAACGCGGCCCTCACGTTTTTGAAGAGCCTCTCCTCGGCCTGTTCGAAAGGCTGCTGCAGCTCCCCTGGGATCGGCTTGCCCTGGTTCTGCAGCTCGCGGACCTGCATTCCGATACGCACCGCGCCGGCCAGCTCGTCGGGGTCGGCGTTGGCGCAGACCAAGGTATAGATCTTCTCGAAGATCCGGGGCACCGACGGCAGGTAGGTCGGTTTGACGTCGGCCAGCTCGCCGATGATCTGCTTGGTGTCGCCGCCGAAGTAGGCCATGGTCACGCCCATGTCGAACACGAGCAGCTGCAGTAGCAGGGCGAAGGAGTGGGCCAGGGGCAGGTACAGGTAGACCACGTCGCCGGCGTCGCTCTCGAGGCTGGCCCGCTGCTCGACCATCTCGAGGATCGCGCAGTAGTTGCCGTGGCTGAGCACGCACCCCTTCGGTGGGCCGGTCGTGCCGGACGTGTAGATGAACGTGTAAGGGTCCTCCTTGTGGACCGCCGACCGGCGCTCCTCGAGCTCCTGTGGCGCTCGGTTTCGCCCCTTGGCTCGGACATCGTCGAGGGAGATCGCGTTCAAGGCCTCGATCTCGGGCGTGGACTGGTCGGGGGACGGCGGGTCGATCACGACGATCGTCTTCAGATCGGGCAGGCTCCCGTGGATGGCCGCGATCTTGGCGAGCTGGGTCGCGTCCTCGCACACGATCGCCGATGCTCCTGAATCGGAAATGACCCAATGGCACTCTTCAGGAGAGTTGGTCTGATAGATCGGGACCACGATCGTCCCGGCCGAGGTCGCGGCCAGGTCGGCATAGGACCACTCGGGTCTTGTGTTCGCCAGGATGCAGACGCGCTCGCCGGCCTGGATGCCGAGGTCGATCAGGCCGAGGCCGATCTCGCGCACGATCTCGTCGAGTTCGGTGAAGCTGACGTCGTGCCACTCGCCGGCGTGCTTGTAGCGGACGGCAACGCGGTCGGGGTAACGCTCGGCGGCGTTCGGGACTAGGTCGGCGATTGTCCGCAGCGAAGCGGCCTGCGTCTGCGACTCGGGCGCCGACGGCGCGACGGTGGCCTCCATGATGGTCCCTCCTCGTGGCTTGAACTCGCTCTGTGACCGGCCTCCTGAATGTTACGGGCTTGGCAGCGCTTCCGGGGGATTCTAAAGCTCAGGTCTTCAGCGAGGCGGCGCTCCGAGTTGCAGTGCCCTGGCGCAGCGAGGCCAGGAACAGGTTCTTGTCGATCCTGCCCTTGAAGATCGGTATGCCGTTCTCCAAGCACTTCGTGAGCACTTCTCGGCGCCCCAGGCCAGCTTCGCGGGCGAGCTCGGTGGGCGTCAGGTGGTTGGCCATACTTTGTCCTCCTGTCTCCGAGATATGTCTTGGCCGGGTCTTGTCCGGCGACTGCCTTTCAACTTAGCGCTGTCGCCGGACGTCCGCAACCTAAGATTCCCGCAATCTCCAGGCGTTATTCATGCGCGCCAAGGAGCCGGTCTGGTCGTCGTCGGTAGGCGTGGGGTTTGGGTATGCCGGGACGGCTGCTCTACGCGCGCGCGTAGACAGCCAACCAGCCAACCGTCTACATGGGGTCGGTTTGGGTCCGTCCGGTATGGGCTGCCCGCGCGCGCGGTAGGCGGCCAGTTGTCTATATGGGGTTTGGGTATGTCCGGTATGGGCTGCCGCGCGTGCGCGCGCACACGTAGACGGCCAAACGTCTACACGGGATTGGGTACGTCCAGGAAGATGTGGTCGACGCCGAGCTCGGCGGCCAGGTGCTCGCCGAGGGCGCGTATGCCGAAGGTCTCGGTCGCGTAGTGGCCGGCCGCGATCAGCCTGACGTCGAGCTCCTTCGCTTCGGCCATCGCGCGCTCAGGTACTTCGCCGGTGATCATCGCGTCCGCGCCCGCTTCGGCTGCGGCGGCCAGGAAGCCGGAGCCAGCGCCGGTGACGATCGCAAGCCTGCGGACCTTAGGCGGGCCGGCCTCGTAGACGAGCGGCTCGCGACCGCCCGTCGCTGTGCGCACGCGGTCGGTCAGCTCGGCTGGCATCAGGCCATCGCCGGGGAGGTCCGCAAGGCAGCCGACCTGTTGGCCCTTGTACTCCGCGAACCGCTCGTCTGAGCGCTTCGCGCCGAGGGCGTCCGCGAGCAGGGCGTTGTTGCCGAGGGTCGGGTGCGCGTCGAGCGGGAGATGGTAGGCGGCGAGGGCGATGCCGTTGTCGAACAGGAGTTCCAGCCGGCGCTTCAGTTTGGTGTCGACGACCCTGAAGCCGTCGCCCCAGAACAGGCCGTGGTGGACGACAAGGAGGCCAGCTCCGGCTTTGGCCGCCAGCTCGAACAGCTCGGTGCTGGCCGTCACGCCGGTGGCGACCGTCGCTGTCTCGGCCGGGCCCGGCACCTGCAGGCCGTTCGGGCCGTAGTCCTCGAACTTCGACGGCTCGAGGGCCTCGTCGAGGGCGGCGACCAGGTCTTCGGTCTTGGCTGCCGGCATGCCGCGAGGTTAGCGCCAGCCCGGGCCGTCCCCGGGCATCCCGAAGCGTCCCGGGGCGCGCAGTCGGCCAGCGCAGAGCGGTCGGCCTGCTGGCACGTTGCGGGGCCCCGAGGCCTGGTATGGAATACTGGCGGACGCGTCGGGGCGTGGCGCAGCCTGGTAGCGCGCACCGTTC
>DATJWI010000118.1:0-5206 GCA_035501375.1 Solirubrobacteraceae bacterium | reverse complement strand
CGTACAGCTCGACGCCCGAGTACTTCGAGCGATCCCATTTGCCTTCGCTCAGCGACCTGTTCGCCTGCGGGATGTTGCGGGCGAGCGCCAGCAGCAGCGCCAGCGTGTGCTCGGCCGCGGTCACGACGTTCGACTCGGGCGCGTTGGCGACGACGATGCCGCGCGCGGTCGCGGCGGGCACGTCGACGTTGTCGACCCCGACCCCGGCGCGCCCGATCACCTTCAGATTCGTGGCCTTCCCGATCAGCTCGGCCGTCATCTTCGTGGCCGACCTGATCAGGATCCCGTCGTACTCGCCGATACGTCGCTCCAACTCCTCCTGATCCCAGTCGATCCCGAGATCGACGTCGAACTTCGTCTTCAGCAGCTCGACTCCCGAGTCGCCGATCTTCTCCTTGACCAAAACCTTCGGGCGCTCGGCGCCGGTCTCCGTCGCGGGGGCGCTCATGCCGACAGCCTTTCCACGGTCCAGTCGATACACGCCGTCAACGCCTTCACGTCGTCGGGCTCGACCGCCGGGAACATGCCGACCCGCAACTGGTTGCGGCCCAGCTTGCGGTACGGCTCGGTGTCCACGATCCCGTTGGCCCTCAGCGTTTTGGCGACCGCGGCCGCGTCGACGCGATCGGCGAAGTCGATCGTGCCGACCACCAACGAGCGCTTTGCCGGGTCCGCCACGAACGGGGTCGCGTAGTCACTGTCTTCGGCCCACCCATAAAGGCGATCAGAGGACTCGCGCGTGCGCGACACGCACCAATCGAGGCCACCGCCGCCGAGCATCCAACGGACCTGATCGGCGAGCAGGAACAGGCTCGCGACGGCGGGCGTGTTGTAGGTCTGGTCTTTGACCGAGTTCTCCAAGGCCGTGCTCAAAGACAGGAACGGCGGGATCCAGCGCTCGCTGGCCGCCAGCCGCGCGATCCGCTCCTGGGCGGCCGGGCTCAGCAGCGCGATCCACAGGCCGCCGTCGGCGGCGAACGCCTTCTGCGGAGCGAAGTAGTACGCGTCTGCTTGCCCGACGTCGACCGGCAGCCCGCCGGCGCCCGAGGTCGCGTCGATCAGGACCAGCGCATCCCCGGTCACGCCCGGCCGTCGCACGGGCACCATCACGCCCGTCGAGGTCTCGTTGTGCGCCCACGTCACGACATCGACCGGGCCGTCCGGGGCCGCGAGCGCGCCCGGGTCGGGGGCGTCCCCCGGCTCGGCCGTCACGACCGCCGGCTCCGCCAAGAACGGCGCGCCTTTCGTGACCGACGCGAACTTCGATGAAAACTCGCCGTACGTCAGGTGCAGCGCCCGCCGCTCGACCAAGCCGAACGCGGCGGCGTCCCAGAACGCGGTCGCGCCGCCGTTGCCGAGCGCGACCTCATAGCCGTCGGGCAGCAAGAACAGCTCCTTCAGCCCCGCCCTGATCTCGCCGACAATCGCCTTGACCGGCTTCTGCCTGTGCGATGTGCCCATCACAGCGGCGCCATCGGAGACCAGACGCGCGATCGCCTCGGGCCTGACCTTCGAGGGCCCGCAGCCGAAGCGCCCGTCGCCCGGCTTCAGCTCGTCGGGGATGGCCAGCTCGGTCGTGTCTGTCGTGGAACTCGGCGTCATGGGCTTCCTCGTTTCGGACCTCGAAGGTTTGCTGAATCTTGAGGTGCCCAGGCGCGCGGCGGTAAGAAACTCGAGACGTCGCTTCCCGGTGGTTGCGCCCACCCGAACGCCAGTCGCGACGTGCCGGCGAGTGTAGCGAACTCAGAAAGTCGGCTTGATCCAGTCCATGTGCGAGCGCAACTCCGCGCCCACGTGCTCCACCTGGGAGTCGGCCTGCTCCGCCCGCATCCGCTTGAAGTTCTCCTGGCCTGCCCTGTTCTCGGCGATCCACTCCTTCGCGAAGTCCCCGGACTGGATCTCGGCCAGGATCTTGCGCATCGCTTGCCGGGTCTCCTCGGTGATGACGCGTTTGCCGCGCGTGTAGTCGCCGTACTCGGCGGTGTTCGAGATCGAATATCTCATGCCGGCCAGGCCCTTCTCGTACATCAAGTCGGCGATCAGCTTCAGCTCGTGCAAGCACTCGAAGTAGGCCATCTCGGGGTCATAGCCGGCCTCGACGAGGGTCTGAAAGCCGGCTTGAACCAGCTCCGAGGCGCCCCCGCAGAGAACGGCCTGCTCGCCGAACAGGTCTGTCTCCGTCTCGTCCTTGAACGTCGTCTCGATCACCCCGCCCCTTGTGCAACCGATCCCCTTGGCGTACGCCAAGGCCAGCGCCCGCGCGTTGCCGGTCGCGTCCTGTGCGACCGCCACCAAGCCCGGCACGCCGCTGCCTTCGGTGAACTGCCTGCGCACCAGATGGCCGGGGCCCTTGGGCGCCACCATCCCCACGTCGACGCCTGCGGGCGGCTCGATCTCCCCGTAGTGGATCGAGAAACCATGGCCGAACAGCAGCATGTTGCCCTCGGCGACCCCGTCCTTGATGTCCGACTCCCACACGTCGTGATGACGCTCGTCGGGCAGCAAGATCATGATCAGATCGCCGCGGCTGGCCGCCTCGACCACCGGCAGCACCTCGAGGCCCTGCTCCTTGGCCTTGGCGACCGAGTCCGAGTCCGGGCGCAGGCCGACCACGACCTCGACGCCCGAGTCCTTCAGGTTCAGCGCGTGGGCGTGGCCCTGTGAGCCGTAGCCGATGATCGCGACGGTCTTGCTGGTCGAAGCGGGGATTCCTGCCGAAGGCGGATGTCCCCCGGCTTCGGTCAAGAGTCCTAGGTCTGCATCGTCGTCGTAGAGCATGGTCGGGCAGGCTATCGAGTCGGGCCGCCATCCCCAAGTCCGGCCCGGTCCGCGACCCGCACGCCGGGGCCGCGACGCAGTCTTATCGCGCTCCGTTCACGCGCTCGCAGAGGCCACGAGTGTGCGCGCCGGGATCGAGAGCGTCCCGTCGGCGGCGGTGAACGGCCGCAGGCGTGTCGCCAGGCCGGCTCGAATCTCGTCGATCTCGACCTCCGCACGGCTGAGCACAGCATCGTGAAAGGCGTTCGAGATGTCGAGCGTCGTCTCCCAGAAGTCTTCGAAGGAGTCGTAGCGCTGGCTCAGGTCAAGCGCCTGCACGTCGATCTCGGCGAACCCCGCGCCCGCGAGCAGCTCGCGCACTCGCTCTTTATCGCCGAGCGCGAACGGTCCGGGCTGCCAGTCCGGCCCCGCGCCGGGGGCCGGTGTCAGCCCGCGCTCGATCAGCTCCAAGGCGGGCTGCAGCGCCCACTGGTTGTGCTGGACGGCATCCCAGACGGCCAGCGCCAGGCGGCCACCCGAGCGCAGCACACGCCTGGTCTCGGCCAACGCGGCGGACGGGTCGGCGAGCAGCATGTAACCCCAGCGGCAGAGCACCCCGTCGACGCTGGCCAGCGGCATGTCGATCCATTCGGCCGAGATGACCTTGAACTCGACGTTCTCGACGCTCAGCTCGGTGGCCCGCGCGCGCGCGCCATCGAGCATCGCCTCGGCCTGGTCGGAGACAATCACCCCGCCGGCGGGCCCGACGCGCTGGGCGGCGAGCAGGCCGGTCTCACCTGTGCCGGCTGCCAGCTCCAGGATCCGCTGGCCCGGCTGCGGCGCGATCGCCTCCAGCAGCCACTCGGACACCGGTGCGCTCAGCCGGCGGATCACTCCCTGGCGTCGGCGCCAGCCGGAGGCGGCCGCTTCCCAGCCCCGCAGGCTCGCCTCGCGGTGCGCGTTCGCGTCGAAGCGGACAGTGCCATCGACGGCCGGGTCCACGTCAGCCGGGCCGTTCTGGGCGGGACCGTCGCCGTTGGGATCGGATGCGCTCATAGGAGTTCTCTGCGCAACAGCTTGCCCGATCGCGTGCGCGGAAGCGGCGTCGCCCTGAAGTCGATCCGCTTGGGCACCTTGTAGCGGGCCAGTTTTGCGGCGCAGTGCGCACGCAGCGCATCGGCCGAGATCTCGACGTCGGGCCTTACGACGACGATCGCCGCCACCGCCTCGCCCCAGTCCGGGTCTTGGCGACCTAGCACCGCTGCCTCCAGCACGCCCGGATGCGATTCGAGCGCCGCCTCGACCTCGGCTGGAGCCACGTTCTCCCCGCCGCTCACGATCGTGTCCGCCAGGCGTCCGGTCACCCGCAGGTGGCCGTGCTCGTCGAGCGTGCCGAGGTCGCCCGTGCGCAGCCAGCCGTCGAGGCTACGTGAGGCCGGAGCCACGGTCGGCCCGGAAACCATTATCTCCCCGGCGCCGGGCTCCCCTCCTGGAACCTCCTGGATGCGAACGCGCGTGCAGAACAGCGGCGGGCCGCCGGTCGTCACCTGTGAACAGGCCTCGGTCAGTCCGTAGGTCGCGCCCACGGGCACTCCCGCCTCGCGGGCCCTCTCGATGAGCCCTTCAGGCACAGGGCCGCCGCCCGTGAGCGCGCAACGCAAAGCGGGCGGACGCGCCAAACCGGCATCCAGCAACCTGGCGAGCGTGGTGGCGACCAGCGAGACCAACGTCACGTTCTGGGCCATCAGTCCATCCAACACCCTGTCTGTATCGAAACGCTCGTGCACCACCGCCGTCGTCGCATAGACCGCCGAGCGCACCACGATCGACAGTCCTCCGACGTGCGAGACCGGCAGCGCGCACAGCCACCGCTCCTTTGGATCGAGACCCAGCGCGACGGCCGAGCCAAAGGCGCTCCACAGGAAGTTTCCGTACGTCAGCTCTACCGGCTTCGGCTCAGAAGACGTTCCTGAGGTGTAGATCACAGCCGCGACGGCGTCCAGGTCGTGGCGCTCGCCCGGCTCCTCCTCCTCCTCCTCCTCCTCCTCGACCTTTCCCGCCGAGGCCCCGCGCGCGCTCGCTCTCTCCGCCGAAGAGATGTCCGAAAGCGCCCCAGACCAAGGGCCTGCAAGTGGCTCCTCGATGAGCAGCGCCGCGCCCGCGCACACGCGCGCGCGCTCGGCCGTCGCCAAACGCAGATCGACGGGCACCGCCACCGCGCCGCGCAGCAAGCAGGCGTGGAAGGCCTCCGCGAACGCCAGACCCGGAGGCAGCGCGAGCGCGACGCGCTCGCGCTGCGCCACGCCCCGCTCGGCCAGCGCGTCGGCGCCGGCGCGCGCGGCCGCGTACAGCTCGCCGTAAGAACGATTCCCTTCCGGCGCCTCGATCGCCACCGCATCCGGTCTCCTACGCGCCGCCCGCCGCAGCCAAGCCTCTACGAACATGCCCC
>DATJWI010000117.1:0-2061 GCA_035501375.1 Solirubrobacteraceae bacterium | reverse complement strand
CTCGTGCGCGAACGCGTTGCGTCCCACAATCGCCTTGTTCGGCTGCACCTGATAGCCGGTCAAGCGCGAGACCAGGCGGCTCGTCTTCGCGATCTCGGTCGTCTCGATCCCGCTCCACAAACCAAGGCTCGGCTCGCGCGTGTGCAACAGCATCACGATCTCCTCAAGCGAGGCGTTGCCGGCCCGCTCGCCGATGCCGTTGATCGCGCACTCGACCTGCCGGCAGCCCGCTTCCACCCCGGCGAGCGAGTTGGCGACCGCCAGGCCCAGGTCGTCGTGGCAGTGCACCGAGACGGTCACCTCACGCAACTCAGGGACCAGGCGGTACAGCTCTTCGAACATCGCCGCGTACTCGCGCGGCATCGTGTAGCCGACGGTGTCGGGCACGTTGATCGTGGTGGCGCCCTCCTCCAGCGCGATCCTGATCACCTCGGCCATGTACTGGACATCCGAGCGCGAGCCGTCCTCGGGCGAGAACTCGACGTCGTCGGTGAACTCGCGCGCCTGGGCTACCGCCGCGCGCACCTGCCCCTTGACGTCCTCGCGCGTGGTCTGCAGCTTGCGCTCGATGTGAATGTCGCTGGTGGCGATGAACGTGTGGATGCGCGGCCGCTCGGAGTCCTTGACCGCGTTCCAGGCGGCGTCGATATCCTGCTTGGAAGTCCGTGCCAAGCCGCAGATGACGGGGCCTTCGACCTCCCTGGCAATAGCTTGCACAGCCTCGAAGTCCCCGGGCGAGGTGATCGGAAAGCCGGCCTCGATCACGTCCACTCCGAGTCTTGCCAGCTGGTGTGCGATCTCCAGCTTCTCCTGCCTGTTCAACGAGATGCCCGGCGACTGCTCGCCGTCGCGCAGGGTCGTGTCGAAGATCTTGACCCTTCCCTGCTCGGTGCGTTCGGGGGCTGACAAACCGCTCGGCTTGCTGGCCGCCTTCGCGCCAGCGACGCCCGGCGGTTTGGGTGTTGCGCTGTGCTCGGTCATGGTCGTTCCTAAGTTCCTTTCGCTCTTTCGTTCACCTGCTCTTTCTCCGTTGGTATGCGGCTACGCGGCCGCCACGCGCTATTCCCCCCGGAGGGGGAGCAGGAGAAGGGCGAGGGACGAAAGGCGGAACGACATGTGCAGCCCAGATTAGCATCGAGCTGGCAACAGATCCAATGCCTACGGGACGAGAACTACCTTTCCGACGTTGCGTCGTTCGGTGATCATGTTCTGCGCCGCGCCGGCTTCCTCGAACGAGAACGTCCCCGCGACGACGGGCTGGGCGGTGCCATCCGCGGTCAGGTCTCCCAGCGCCGCGGCGATCTCCGCGCGGCGGCGCTCGTCCTGAGAGAGCGTATACATGTTCAATCCGATCACTGACTTGGAAGCGGACATCTGCTTGATCAGGTTGAAGCGGGGCATGCGCAGCGCGGTTTTCAGCGCCGGGATCAGGTTGCGCCGCTCGCCGGATACGACTCCCGAAGCGCCGAACGCGATCAGGCGCCCGCCCGGGGCGAGCAACTCGTAGCTGCGGCGAAAGCTCGCGCCGCCGATCGCGTCCATGATCACGTCGAACGGCGGCAGGCCCCGCTCCCACCCGGCGACGGTGTAGTCGAGCGCGCGATCGACGCCCAGTTCGGTGATGCGGGCGTGCTTGCCGGGCGAGGCCGTGCCGTACACCTCCGCGCCCTGGCGCTTGGCGACCTGTGTGGCGGCGATGCCGACGCCGCCCGCAGCCGCCTGGATCAGCACGCGTTCGCCCGTCCTCAGGCCACCGAAGCGGATGAGCCCCATCCAGGCGGTCCCGTAGTTGACGGGGATCGCCGCGCCCTGCTCGAACGTGAGCCCATCGGGCAGTGCCTGCACGGCGTCGGCGGGCGCCACCACCCGCGATGCGTAGCCGCCGAACTCGGTGCCCGCGACGACCCGCTGGCCGATGCTGAGGGGACGGTCGGGACTCGAAGCCCCCTCCCCCAGCTCGAGGATCGTGCCCGCAACCTCATAGCCCACGACGCACGGCGGCTTGGGCGCGTCGGGATAGAAGCCCAGCCTCGCCATCACGTCGGCGAAATTGATGCCCGC
>DATJWI010000116.1:0-6033 GCA_035501375.1 Solirubrobacteraceae bacterium | reverse complement strand
GATCTCGCCGCCGGCCGGATCGGTCTCGTCGTCGATCTCGCCGACGACCTCCTCGATGATGTCCTCGACGGTCACGATCCCGACGACGCGGCCGTACTCGTCGACGACGACCGCCATCGAGGTGCGCTGGCGCTGCAGGTCGGCCAGCAGATCGTCGAGAGGCTTGGTCTCGGGCACGATCGGCGCATCGTGGACAAGCGGCTCGACGGAGGCGTCCGGACCCTCCCGCATCAGCCTGTCCACCAGCGAGCTCACGTGGACCAGGCCGCGCACGCGATCCCTGTTCTCGTCCTCGGTCACGACCAGCCTGGTATGCCCTGAGGAGATGCACAATCGCAGCGCCGTCTCGACGTCCTGGGACAGATCGACGGTCACGACCGCCGGGGTCGGCGTCATCACCTGCCGGGCCTCCTGCTCGTGCAAATGAAAGACGCCCGTCAACATGCCCGCCTCGCCCGGGTCGATGTGCCCGCCCGCATAAGACTCCGCGATCAGCCGCTTCAGCTCGTCGGGCGAGCCGCCTCTGCGCTCGAAGCTCATGTCGACGCCCATCAGCTTCAGGATCCTGCGAGCAACCGCGGTAAGGGCCAAGATGAACGGCCTGAACACGACGCTGAAGGCCTGCAGCGGCCTCGCCACCCGCCGCGCGACCAGCTCGGCGCGGTCGATCGCATAGAACTTGGGCACCATCTCGCCCGCGATCAGCTGCGCGGTCGTGATCATCAGGTAAGACACGGTCACGGCGATCGCGACCGCCAGGCCGTTGCTGAGCGTGTCGGGGAGCGCTTCTTTGAAGATCGCCGCCAGGGCCGGCGCGCCCAGGGCGCCGATGCCGATCGATGTCATCGTCACCCCGATCTGGACGGCCGAGATGTACTCGTTGATGTTGCCAAGCTGCTCCAACGCGAGCCCAGCCCCGCGCAGGCCCTCCTCGCGCATCACCTCCAACCTCGACTTCCGCGCGCGCACCAACGCGTACTCGGCGATCACGAAGAACGCGTTCACCGCGATCAAGACCGCGGTCAGGATCAGCTTCAGACCGTTCACCTGAGCTTGTCGATCCCGGCGGCCAGCTCGAAGTCGGCGTCAGTCAGACCACCCTCCGAATGGGTCGACAACGTCAGGCGCACTTTGTTCCAGCCATACACCAAGATGTCCGGGTGATGACCGGCCCGCTCGGCCAGCCCAGCGACCGCGTTCACGAACGCGATCGCGCCCGCGAAGTCTTCGAGCTTGCGCTCGCACGCGATCGAGTCGCGCTCCTGCCGACGCCACCCCCCGAGGGTGGCCAGCCGTTCTTCGATCTCAGCGTCGCTGAGCAGCGTCATCGAGGCAGCTAGATTACCGCGTGCCCAGGTCGGCCCGTAGCGGGCGTCACGGTTCGGGGCCGACCAGCTGCAGCTGCACGGGGCTTCCCGTTTCCACCTCGCTTGCGTGCGAGGTCGCCAAGGATCCGGCCACGGCGGCCACGCCGATCACGACGCACCCTGCCAGCGCCAGGCCCTGGGCGCGGTAACGGTCGCCAAGCTGCAGCACGAACGCGGCCAGGGCGCCGCCGATCAGGCCGCCGATGTGCCCGCCCCAGGAGATGTTTTGGCCGGTGAAGCTGATGATGATGTTGATCACGATCAGCATGCCTACGCCGCTCTGCATGAGCGGTATCTGGCGCGCCCTCATCTCGACCGCCGCGGCCCCCATCACCCCGAAGATCGCTCCCGAGGCGCCGAGGGTCAGCACGTGTGGGGACACCAGCAGGGCCACGAACGAGCCGCACAACAGCGAGACGGCGTAGATCAGACCGAACTTCAGGCGCCCGAGCGCCGGCTCGAGCATGATGCCCAGGTAGTAGAGGACCAACATGTTGAAACCGATGTGCAGCAGGTCCTCGTGCAAGAACCCGCTCGTCACGATCCGCCACCACTGGCCGTGCGCCACGCCCTGGCCCGCCAGCGCCGGCGATTCGCTCGAACCCAGCAGGGCGCCCTTGCTGGCGACCGTTCCCGACGCCGTGCCCTGCACCGTGAACGCGGAGCGGCCCTCGGCCAGGAACACGATCACGTTGATCGCGATCAAGGCGTAAGTGACCTGCGGCACCGTCGAGAGCTCCCGCATCCGAACCACCTTCGTGCGCTGTTTGGCACACTCCGGGCACCTCATCCCGACCGGGGTCGTCGTCATGCAGTCCGGGCAGATCGGCCGTCCGCAGTTCGAGCACGAGACGCCGGTCTCGCGCCCCGGATGCCTGTAGCAGGTGGCCATCTCGGACCAGAGCCTATCCGGGCCGGGTGTCGATCCCGGTCGACGGCCCCATGTGTGTGCGTGTGCGTGTGTGTGCCTGTGTGTGTGTGTGCGCGCGCGCGCGCTGCCAGCACGCCGAAGCCACGATCGCGGGCGACCTGCTTCAGGCGGCCCGCCGCGCCAGCACACCGAAGCCACGATCGCGGGCGACCCGCTTCAGGCGGCCCGCCGCGCCAGCACACCGAAGCCACGATCGCGGGCGACCTACTTCAGGCGGCCCGCCGCGCGCGCACACGCGCACGCGCGCACCAGCCCTTCCAGAGAACGACCGAGTCCGCCTTCAGCCCCGACCGAAAAGACGCGTCGCCTGCGAGCGCATGTCCGTGAGGGTCCGCTCTGCGGTCCTGCGGGCGCCTTCGACGACGCCACCCTTGGCGACCTCGACGCGGGCGCGCCGGCGCGCGCGCAGCAGCACGAGCGCCGTGCCGGCCATGCCGCCGGCCACGACCGCACTCGCGGGCCGCGCCCAGTTGCGAGGGTCGCGCATCGCCGCGAGCTCCCACTCCTGCAGCTCGTCGGCAGCCAGGTCGGTGATGCTCTGCAGGGTGCCCTCCAGCCGCAGCGCCAGATCCTCGGGCGGCTCGACCGGCGCAAGCGCCTCTCTGAGCAACGTCTCGAAGCGAGGGGCCGCCTCACTCATCGACCAAGCCCTCCAGCTGCTTGATGGCTCGGTGGATCAAGACCTTGGTGGCACCGTCGGAGCGCCCCAGGGCGCGGGCTATCTCGCGGTTGTCCATGCCCAAGGCGAAGCGCATGATCAGGGCCTCGCGCCGGTCCTCGGGCAGGCGGCTGACCCCGTCGAGCACCTTGCGCGCCCGCTCGCGGCCCTCGACCAGCTGCTCGGTCGTGTGGGGTGCGGCCAAAGGCGTCGTGTCTTCGATCGGCGAGGCCGGCTTGCGCGAGCGGTCGCGATACAGGTTGGCAGCCAGGTTGTGCGCGATCCTGATCAACCACGGCCGCAGCGGCCGTCCGTCCGATTCCCGCTGGGCGCGCTCGAAGTGGCGGTAGGCCTGTAGGAAGGTCTGCTCGGTCAGGTCCTCGGCGTCGTGATGGTTGCCGACCCGGTAGTAGGCGTAGCTGTAGACGTCGCGCAGATGCGATCTGTATAGCTCCGAGAACTCGGCGTCGAGCTGGGCCTTGGGCTTCGGGCTGCCGGCATCGCTCACTCATCGCACCCTATCCTCCCGCGAGCGCCGGCCAGCTTACGCCGCCCGCACAAGCCCGCATCGCGGCCTCGTCGCCGGCGCCACGATCTACGGGAAAGGCCACGAGCCGGTTCAGGAACCACGCGTACAGCCGATTCTCGAACAGCTCGCGCGTGGCCATGCGGTAGATGCGCATACATCTCGATACCCGTGCCGCCCGGGCCTGTTACAGGCTTGCCAGGCGCCGATCGAACGCTCGCTCGGCTCAGCCTGCCGCGACGCGGGCCCGTACGTCGGGGGGGTCGGCCAAACGCGAGGCTCGCAGCGCGCGCTGGACGTCGGTGATCGAGACGAGCCCAACGGGCCGCCCGAGCGGATCGACGACGACGGCCCGCCCGACCCTGGCGAACGAAGGGCGCTCGAGCAGCCTCGCGACATCCTCGTCGCCCAGGACCAGCAGCCCGGGATCGCGGTCGGCGATCTCCCCGACCCAGCTCCTCGCGCGCTGCTGGCGCGTCAGCCGCTCGACCTGGGCCAGGCTGACGATCCCAATCGCCGCGCCGTCGTCGTCGACGACCGGGAACGAGGTGTAACGGTGGGGCAGAAACCACTCGGTGCTGGCCTGCGCCGCGGAGATCCGTTCGGGGATGCTGACGACGGGGCTCGACATCAGATCGGCGGCGTGCACCCCCGACAAGGCCACCTGGACCTGGGCGCCCATCGCCTGCTGGCCGGCGGCCATCACGATGAAGAACCCGATCAGGATCAGCCACAGGCCGGCGGGCGCGCCGCCGAGCAGCTCGACGCCGCCGAGGCCGATCATCACATAGCCGAAGCCACGACCGATGCCGGCCGCCCTTTCGGTCGCGGGTCCGATCCGCCCCGACCGGCGCCAGAGCAGCGCGCGCAGCACCCGGCCGCCGTCGAGGGGGAACGCGGGCAGCAGGTTCAAGACCAGGATCGCCGCGTTCACGAAGGCCTGGTATTCGACCAAGGCCCGCACGGCCGGAGGCGTCGAGGCGGGCAGCAGCAATGCGGCGAGGCCGAAGCAAGCGGCGATGACGGCGGTGACGGCGGGGCCGGCGATCGCGTAGCGCAGCTCGTCCTCGGGATCGTGCGCCTCGCCGCGCATCCGCGAGACTCCGCCCAACAGCCACAGGTCGATCTCTTCGATCTCGATCCCGTGTTTGCGCGCCACCAGGGCGTGACCGAACTCGTGGGCCAGGATGCTCGCGAACAGCAAGAGCACGCTGGCCAGCCCAAGCGCGTAGGAGGCGCCAGGGCCGATGCCTTTGACGACTTCCGGGAAGTACGACGCCCCCAGTACCCATGTGAAGAACACGACGATCACCAGCCACCACGGGCTGACCCCGACCGGTATCCCGGCGATGCGCGCTATGCGGATACTGCGGCCTGACATTTCGATCAGACGATCGCAGGCGGCCGGTTGCGCGTCATCGGTGATCTGCCTCGGAGCTTTCGGTAGAGAACACGGAGGCGGGGACTGGGTTTTCTCGGCTATCGTTCGATCGGCCTGGGCAGACCCACAAACAAGGGAGGTTGTGATGGCGACCCTGCAGGCGAAGCGATTCTCTTCGCCAGACGAGGTACGGCCGTTCAAGGACGGCAAGGGCAAGGTCGAGCTGGTCGAGCTGGACGGGAACATGGTCGGCTATGGCACGTTCGAGCCGGGATGGCGCTGGTCGGAGCATGTCAAGCCGCTGGCCGGCACCGACAGCTGCCAGGTCGAGCACATCGGCTACGTGCTGAAGGGGCGGATGACGGTCGTCATGGACGGCGGCGAGATGCTCGATGTCGGGCCTGGCGACGTGTGCCAGATGCCTCCCGGCCACGACGCGTGGACCGTCGGCGAGGAGCCCTGCGTGCTGCTCGACTTCGGTGGGCTGCGCGGCTACGCCAAGGCCGACTGACAGCGGGCGGCTTTCGTTTCGGGCAGGAGAAGGGAGAGCTGTGAGCACAACCGCACCCGATCAGCAGGCGAACGCCAATGAGGAGGCGATCCGCGCGTGGGACGGGCCCCTCTACGAGCGCTTCGTGCGCTTTAGGGAGATCGTTACCACGGGGCTCGGAGCGCACGGCGAGGAGGCGCTGCGCCTGCACACGCCCAGGCCGGGACAGCGGGTCCTGGACGTGGGCTGCGGCTTCGGCGACACCACGCAGCGCATCGCCGGCCTTGTGGGCCCGGATGGCGAGGCCGTCGGTGTCGATGCTGCTCCGCGTTTCATCGAGGACGCCGTCAAGGAGGCCCGTGAAGCGGGGGTCGCGAACGCACGCTTTCTGGTCGCCGACGTCCAGGAGACGCTCTGCGGTGAGGAACGCTTCGACATGGCGTTCTCGCGCTTCGGGACCATGTTCTTCGCCAGCCCGGTTGCGGCCCTGCGCAATGTCCGCGCAGCGCTCGTGCCGGGCGGAGATCTCGTGATCGTCGTATGGAGGCGACGGATCGACAACGACTGGATGTATCGCGCCCAGAGCATCGTCGAGGAAATCGTGGCGCGACCCGAGGAGTACGACGAGCCGACCTGCGGCCCCGGGCCGTTCTCGATGGCCGACGCCGACACGACCAGCG
>DATJWI010000115.1:0-3295 GCA_035501375.1 Solirubrobacteraceae bacterium | reverse complement strand
GATCCCGGGAACGCCGGGAATGTTGTCGGAGGTGTCGCCCTTCAGACCGTAGAAGTCGGGGATCAGCTCGGGCGCGATGCCGTAGCGATCGATTACCGCCTGGCGATCGTAGGTCTTGGTCTCGGTGATCCCGCGCGAGGTCGCCATCACCTGGACCAGGCCATCGGCGTCGATCAGCTGAAAGACGTCGCGATCTCCGGTCACGATCGTGACCGGCTGTCCGGCCGTGCGTGCGCGCTCGGCAAGGGAAGCGATCACGTCGTCGGCCTCGTAACCCTCCAGCGAGACGTTCAGGTAGCCGAATGCCTGCACCAACGGTTCCATCGCCGGCCACTGCAGCTTGAGCAGGTCCGGCCGCGAGCGCCGCGTCGCCTTGTAGTCGGCGTAGACCTCGGTGCGCCCCGAGGTGCCGGCGTCCCAGGCGACGATCGTCGGACAGACGCCGTACTCGGTGACGATCTTGACGAGCATCGAAGCGAACCCGAAGATCGCGTTCGTGGGCTCCCCGGTCGAGGTCGCGATCGACTCGGGCAGCGCGAAGAACGCGCGGTAGACCAGGCTCGGACCGTCAATCAAAAAGAGTCGCCGCTCCGGTGCTCGCGCCATCGCCGGGACTCTACCCGCGGCTAACATCTCTGCCGGTCCGCCTGCCCGCCACGCGAGCGTGCCCGCTCACGAGCCGCCCTGAGCGCATAACATGCCGGGCCGCCATGTCGAGCATCACTCCGAGCGCCCAATACAGATTGAACGTGCGCGTCGAGATCGACGACGCCCCGGGCCTGCTGGGCACGGTGACGGCCGCGATCGGCGAGGCGGGAGGGCTCGTGGCGGCTGTCGACCCGGTCGAGATCGAGGCCGGACACAGCCTGCGCGACATAGTCGTAGACGCCGCCAGCCCCGAGCACTGGGTCACGATCCTCGGCGCGATGAAGGCGATTGACGGGGTCCGGGTGATCGATTGCGTCGACCGCACCCTGCAGCTGCACATCGGCGGCAAGATCGAACAGCGCAACAAGCATCCTCTGAAGACCAGAGACGACCTGTCGATGGCCTACACGCCAGGCGTCGCCAGGGTCTGCCTGGCGATCGCCGAGGACGAGGATCGCGCCTTCCAGTACACGATCAAGCGCAACACCGTCGCGGTCGTCTCCGACGGCACCGCCGTGCTCGGGCTCGGCGACATCGGCCCGCGCGCGGCGATGCCGGTGATGGAGGGCAAGTGCTGTCTTTTCAAGGAGTTCGCCGGCGTCGACGCGTTTCCGATCTGCTTGGACACGACCGACCCCGAGGAGATCGTGCAGACCGTCAAGCGGATCGCCCCCGCCTTCGGCGGGATCAACCTGGAGGACATCTCCGCGCCGCGCTGCTTCGAGATCGAGGACCGACTGAAGGCCGAACTCGACATCCCGATCTTCCACGACGACCAGCACGGCACCGCCGTCGTCGTGATGGCGGCCCTCCTGAACGCCGTGAAGCTGACCGGCAAGCGGATGGGCGAGCTGAAAGTCCTGATCATCGGCCTCGGCGCGGCCGGGATCGCCGTCACCAAGATCCTGCTCGAGGCCGGTGTCCGCCAGATAATCGGCGCCGACTCGCGCGGCGCGCTGCACATCGAGCGCGCCGACTACCTGGACGGCACGATGAACGCCAGCAAGCGCTGGTTCGCGCAGGCGACCAACCCCGAGCACCGCGACGGCGCGCCGGCCGAGGTGATCGACGGCTGCGACCTCGTGATCGGACTCTCCGGAGCGCGCGTCCTGCCAGCCGAGGCCCTGGCGAAGATGAACAAGGACGCCATGGTCTTCGCGATGGCGAACCCCAACCCGGAGGTCGTGCCCGAGGAGGCTGCGCCGTACGTGCGGATCATGGCGACCGGGCGCTCGGACTATCCAAACCAGATCAACAACGTGCTCGCCTTCCCCGGAATATTCAGGGGCGCGCTGGACGTGCGCGCCGGCGCCATCACCGACGCGATGAAGATGGCCGCCGCCCACGCGATCGCCGAGATCGTCGCCGACAACGAGCTGCGCGAGGACTACATCATCCCGTCTGTCTTCAACCGGGATGTCGCCCCGGCGGTCTCGGCCGCGGTCGCCGAGGAGGCGCGGTCCAGCGGGATCGCCGCGGTCGCCGGCAACGAGGTCGGCTTCGCCCACAACGAAACGCCGACCGGCATCCATCCGCTCGCGCCGGGAACCGAAGGGTGACTCTCAGCGAGAACGTTCGGCACCCGCTGCACCGCACGCCCGGGTAAAGGTCGCTTCGCGCATACTTGCGCGAAGATCCGGGTCCCCAAACACCCCGGCGAGCCCCGATCCGGGTCGGAACCTAGTATGGGTCCATGGAGGTGACGGTCACCGGGGCGAGCGGGCTGATCGGCCGCGCGCTGGTATCTGCGCTGATCGCGCGCGGCGATCGGGTGACGGTGCTCTCGCGCGATCCCGGACATGCGCGCGCGAAGCTGCCGGTCGAGACCATGGCCGAGCGCTGGGACCCGCTCTCAGAGTCAGCTCCCGCCTTCGCCCTGGACGGACGCGACGCGGTCGTGCACCTTGCCGGCGAGCCGGTCGCCCAGCGCTGGAGCGACCAGGCCAAGCGCGCGATTCGCGACAGCCGTGTGACGGGGACGGCCAACCTCGTGGCCGGGCTGCGCGCTCTGGAGCCCTCGGCGCGCCCGAGCGTTCTTGTCAGCTCGTCGGCGATCGGCTACTACGGCCCGCACGGTGTCGAGCCGCTCGACGAGGAGGCCCCGGCCGGCGACGATTTCCTGGCGCAGGTATGCGAGCGCTGGGAGACCGAGGCACGAGCCGCCGACGAGCTCGGGCTGCGCACCGTTCAGCTACGCACCGGGGTCGTGCTCGACCGCGAAGGCGGAGCGCTCGCCAAGATGCTGCCTCCATTCAGGCTCGGTATCGGCGGCCCGGTCGCCGGCGGGCGCCAGTATGTGGCGTGGGTCCACCGCGACGATCTGGTCGAGATGATGCTCGCGGCGCTCTCGGACGAGCGCTGGTCGGGACCGTTCAACGCGACAGCGCCCGAGCCGGTAACCAACAGGGATCTCTCCCATGCCCTGGGCGCGGCCCTGCGCCGTCCGGCGATCCTGCCCGTTCCAGGGCTCGCCCTGCGGATGCTGTACGGCGAGATGGCCCAGATCGTGACGAGCGGGGTGCGCGCGGTGCCCGCCAAGGCGCTTGTGCTCGGCTACCAGTTCGCTTATCCCGAGCTACACAAGGCACTCACCGCCGCGCTGAGCCGAGCCGAGCCGAGCTGAGCCGAGCCGAGCCGAGCCGAGCTG
>DATJWI010000114.1:0-3496 GCA_035501375.1 Solirubrobacteraceae bacterium | reverse complement strand
ATGGACACCTACAAGGACGCCGTCGCCTTGAACGACCTGTGGGCCTCGGGGGGCGCGCCCTGGCGAAGGGTGCCAGCCGGGGTCGGCGGAGCCTGACAGGGGATTCTCAAAACGGGGTCGGAGCCTGGGAGGGGCATTCTCAAAACGGGGTGCTGCGCGCGCGCGTACGTGCACACGCAGCACTGCCTTTCGAGAGCGGCTCGCGGAGCAGGCGTCCGAGCCGGCGCGCAGAATCAACAGGGATGATCGTCCTCGGCATAGACCCGGGCCTGGCCAGCACCGGCTACGGTGTCGTCGCACGGCGCGACGGGCGCCTGGTGGCGCTCGACGGCGGCGTGATCGAGACCAGGACCGGCGTGCCGATAGAGCGGCGCCTGTCTGACATCCACGAGCGGGTCGATGCCCTGCTGGCCGAGCACGAACCCGACGGCATGGCCTTGGAGGAGCTGTACTTCGGCCAGAACGTGCGGACCGCCTTCGCCGTCGGGCAGGCCAGGGGCGTGGTGATGTTCGCCGCCGGGCGCCGCGGCGTCGAGTGCGCAAGCTATACACCGCAGGCCGTCAAGGGCGCCGTGTGCGGGTCCGGGCGCGCCGAGAAGGATCAGGTGGCGCGCATGGTGGCGGTTTTGCTCGGCCTGTCCGAGCCACCGAAGCCCGACCATGCCGCCGACGCGCTGGCGGTCGCGATCTGCCACTGCAACAGGGCGCCGCTGGCGCAGGCCCTGGCGGGGGCCGGCGTATGATCGGCGTGCTCAAGGGCGAGGTGCTCGTCAGGCGCCCCGACCATGTCGTGCTGCTGTGTGGCGGTGTCGGCTACAGGGCGGCGGTCTCGGCGCAGACGCTGCACCAGGTGCCGGCCGCCGGCGGAGAGACGCTGCTGCACACACACCTGATCGTGCGCGACGATGCGCTGACGCTGTATGGGTTCCATGCAGAGCAGGAGCGCGACCTGTTCCTGATGCTGCTCTCGGTGCAGGCGGTGGGCCCTAAGGTCGCCCTGGCCGTGCTCTCGGGAGGTCCCGCGCGCGAGCTGATCGGTGCGATCGCGGCCGGCGATGCCGCCCGTTTTCAGGCGGTCCCCGGGATCGGCAAGCGCACCGCCGAGCGGATCATCGTGGAGTTGCGCGAGAAGGTCGTCGGTGTGCACGACGCCCTGCAGGAGGGACAGATCCTCGCTCGTCGCGGCGAAACAGGACCGAGGGGCCTCGCGCGCGACGGGCTCCTGGAGCTGGGCTATGGGCCCGGCGAGGTCGAGGAGCTCTTGCGCGACGCTGAGGGCGAGAGCGCCGAGGAGCTGATCGCTCACGCGCTGAAGCTGGCCAGGACGGGATGAGCGGGCGATGAGCGACTCGGCCGCCCAGCTGGAGCGAATCCAGACCCCGTACCTGGTCGCCGAGGACGAGCTCGACCGTTCGCTGCGACCGAAGCGCCTGACGGAGTTCGTCGGCCAGGAGACGTTGCGCGAGCAACTCTCTGTCGCGATCGAGGCGGCCTCCGCGCGCGGAGACGCGCTCGACCACGTGCTGTTGGCTGGGCCGCCAGGCTTGGGCAAGACCTCGCTCGCGCAGATCGTGGCCGCCGAGCTGCAGGTCCCATTCGTGCAGACCGCGGGACCGGCGCTGGAGCGCAAGGGCGACGTCGCGGCCTTCCTGACCGCGCTGGAGCCACGCAGCGTGTTCTTCGTCGATGAGATCCACAGGCTGCCGCGGAGCCTGGAGGAGACCTTCTATCCGGCGATGGAGGACCATCGTCTGCCGATCACGGTCGGGCAGGGGGCCGGTGCGCGCGTGGTGACGCTCGATCTGCCGCCGTTCACGCTCGTCGGCGCGACCACGCGCACGGGCCTGCTGACGACGCCTCTGCGCGACCGCTTCGGCATCCAGGCGAGGCTGGAGCCATATGGGACGGCCGAGCTGGCGAGGATCGTCAGACGCTCTGCCGGGATCCTCGAGATCGAGCTGGACGAGGACGGGGCCGTGGCGATCGCGGCACGCAGCAGGGGCACCCCGAGGGTGGCCAACAGGCTGCTCAAGCGCGTGCGCGACTATGCCGAGGTCCGTATGCAGGGCGTGGTGACGGCCGGTGCGGCGCACGCGGCGCTCGAGCTGCTCGAGGTCGACGAGCTCGGGCTGGATCGCCTGGACCGCGAGATCTTGAGGACCGTCTGCGTCAAGTTCGACGGTGGCCCGGTCGGACTCTCGACGCTGGCGGTCGCGGTCGGCGAGGAGCAGGACACCCTGGAGGACGTCTACGAGCCTTACCTGCTGATGCAGGGCTTGCTCAAGCGCACCCCGCGCGGGCGTGCGGCGACGCCCGCGGCGTTCTCTCACCTCGGCCTCGATGTCCCGCCGCCGTCCCCGACGGCTTCGGGGACGGCGATGGCCGAGACCGGCGGGGACCCGCTGTTCTAGAAACACGAGTCAGCGACACGAGTCCGCGCGCAACGCCCTAGTCTGTGGCCCATGGCTCACCCTTTCATCTGCCCGAACTGTGGTCACCGCACCTCGGAGCTCGATCGCAACATCGGCTTCACCCGCGAGCGCAAGGGCTGCGCCAAGTGCGGTTTCGCGTTCCTGTTCGAGCTGCTCGACGACTACTACCCGGCGCCCGACGCTGCCTTCTTCGTGTGCGATCGTGAGGGTCGCGTGATCGGCTGCGGCAAGAATTCGTTCGCGTTTACGGGCCTCGAGGAGGAAGAGGTCATCGGCCAGCGTGTCGAGGACGTTCTGGGCCTGCGGTTCGCAAACGGCGACGATCCCGTCGCGACCGTGCTCGAGTGGGGTGTGCGCGCCCTGGACAAGCCCGTGACGGTCAGCGGCGAACGCGACGTTGCCGCCAGCGCCCGGGCCGACATGTTCCCGGCTTATGACGACGACGGCGGGCTGTTGCTCGTGCTGACCCCGGACAAGTAGTCTCCGTGCGAGGATGAAGGGATGACCGACCGTCGCCGCAACCTGTTCGTGCTGCTGCTCGTGGCCGGCCTGTTCGCCGCCTCGGTGGTCGTGATCGCGACGATGCCGACCAAGCTGGGACTCGACCTGAAGGGCGGCGTGCAGCTGGTCTACGAAGGCAAGCCCACGGCCCAGGCGAAAGTCGACTCGGAATCGCTGGAACGCTCGATCGACATCATGCGCAAACGCGTCGATCAGCTGGGTGTCGCCCAGCCGGAAATCCAGCGTTCGGGCGCCCGTGAAATCACGGTCTCGCTGCCGGACGTCTCCAACGCGGCGCGTGCCGAAGCCGAGGTCGGCAGGACCGCGCAGCTGTACTTCTACGATTGGGAGCCCAACGTGATCGGTCCCACCGGCAAGCCGGCCGGGGCGACCGAAACGACCGTGACGGGCGGGCCGGCTGCGGGCTCGAGCACCTACGGGCTGACCGAGTACCAGGCGGTGCTGAGGGCGGCCAAACGTCCTCCGATTCTGCGCAACTCGGACACGACCTGGTCGCCGGGATGCACCTCCGCCCAGGCGAACGGATGCGTGTACGGAGAGTG
>DATJWI010000113.1:0-3002 GCA_035501375.1 Solirubrobacteraceae bacterium | reverse complement strand
CGCGCACGATCTTCGAGAAGGGCGCTCCTGGCCGCCGCGCGTTCGTCTGTCCTGAGCTGGACGTGCCCCCGGCCGACTCCGACGAGCTGCTGCCCGCGCGCTACCGCCGTGCCGAGCCGCCGCGCCTGCCGGAGGTCTCAGAGCCCGAGATCGTGCGCCACTACGTGTCGATCTCCAAGCGCAACTTCGACCTCGACTCCGGCTTCTATCCCCTCGGCTCGTGCACGATGAAGCACAACCCTAGGCTCCACGAGCGCGCGGCGGCGCTGCCCGGCCACGCTCGCCTGCACCCGCTCCAGGACCCGGAGCGTGCGCAGGGCGCCTTGGAGCTGATGTACAACCTCCAGGAGTCCCTCGCCGAGATTTCCGGGCTGCCGTACGTCTCGCTGCAGCCCTCAGCGGGCTCGCACGGCGAGCTGGCCGGGCTCCTGCTGACGCGGGCCTACCACGAGTCGCGCGGCGACCGATCGGAGATCGGCCAGCGGACCAAGGTGCTCACGCCCGACACCGCGCATGGCACCAACCCGGCGACCGTCACGATGGCGGGCTTGGAGGCGATCCAGCTGGCGAGCGACCCCGCCGGGGGCATCGATCTCGATCATCTTCGGTCCCAGATCGGTCCCGACGTCGCCTGTTTGATGCTGACCAACCCCAACACGCTCGGCGTCTTCGATCCGAACATCGAGGAGATAGCCGGGATCGTGCACGAGGCGGGGGCCACCTTGTATTACGACGGCGCGAACCTGAACGCGGTCATGGGCCTTTCGAGGCCGGGCGACATGGGTTTCGACATCGTTCATTTCAACCTGCACAAGTCGTTCACCCAGCCCCATGGCGGCGGCGGCCCGGGCTCCGGCCCGATCGCAGTGTCTGCGAGGATCGCGCCGTTCCTGCCGGTCCCGGTCGTGTCGCGCGCCGAGGACGGCACGTTCGAGCTGGACCACGAACGGCCCCAGACGATCGGCCGCCTGCGCGGCTTTCACGGCAACTACGGGTGTTTCGTCAGGGCTTACGCCTACATCAGATCGCTCGGCGCCGACGGCCTGAAGGACGCCTCCGAAGCCGCGGTCCTGAACGCCAACTACCTCTTGGCGAAGCTGCGCCGGCTGGATGCCGGGGCCGGCCGCCGCGTCGAGGACCTGCTGCCCCTGGCCTACGGCGAGCTCTGCATGCACGAGTTCGTGCTCTCCGGCGGGCCGATGAAGCGCGACTTGAAGCTGAAGACGCTCGACCTCGCCAAGCGCCTGCTCGACCACGGTTTTCACCCGCCGACCGTCTACTTCCCGCTCCTGGTCGACGAGGCTCTGATGGTCGAGCCGACCGAGACCGAGACCGTCGAGACGCTCGACTCTTTCGCCGAAGCGATCGCCGCCGTCCTGCGCGAGGCCGCCACCGAGGGCCCCGAGATCGCCCAGAACGCGCCCTACACGACCCCGGTCCGCCGCCTTGACGAGGTCGCCGCGGCGAAGCGGCCGGTCGTCAGACAAGCGTCGGTCTGATGCCGGCCCTGTGCGCCGGCTCAGGTCTCCAGCATGCGCTCCACGGCGGCGATGTATTCAGCGGCACCGGTCACGATCTTCTCCGCCTCCTCGCGGCCAGGTGTGATGGCTTCATAGTCACCCTCCTCACGCGTGCGTTGGGCGCCCTGAGCCAGCGCGTGAAGATGTTGGTCGAAGGCGCCGCTGGTCACGTATCGCTCGTGGAAAAGGTGCCACGTGCCCCCGTGGGTGCGGGCGTACTCGTCGTTCTCGGAGAGGGCCGCGCGGGCGGCATAGAGCATTGCGTAGTAGGCGGTGCTGACGGCGGCCTCCAGATGCCCGGAAACAAGAATCTCTCGCGCGGTCGCGGCGCGGTCGCGCGCCTGGTCCAGGAACTCGGTCGAGCGCGGGCTCACTGAAGGCCGCTCCCGTAGAGCACGATCTTGTCGCGGTCGACCTCGGCGATGAAGAACGATTGGATCTCGCGCCGGCCGCGCAGCCACTTGACGGTTCTGACGGAGAACGAGTACCAGACGGGGCTGACCCCCTCGGCGGGGGCGATCTCGTGGGCCAGTTCGATCGCTTTCAGGCTGGTCTGCCAGGAGTTGCCGTCGGCGAGCACCATCAAGTCGATGTCGGACTCGGGGTGTGGCGTCTCTCCGCGGGCGCGCGAGCCGTAAAGCCAGATCGCGTGCAGATCGGAGCCCATCTCCTCGCGCAGGCGCTCCACCAGGCGTTCTACGACCCGGCGCTCGGCGGGCGCGAGCGAGGCGACGGCCAGGATGTCGGAGGGCTGCGCGATCATCGTCTCAGAGGATATGCAGCTCGCCGACGGTAGTCGCTTGGCCGGCGGTAGCAGCCCCCCGGCCGCTGCGCTACTCCTCTGCGGGCCACTCGATCCGCTCGCCCAGCTCGTGCGGGCCGAGCTCGATCAGGCGGCTGCGCTCGGTCGGCTCGTAGGCGCCTTCTTCGAGCGCGAGCCAGTCGATCCTGTGAGTGGCGGGGTCGACGATCAGGACCTCGTCGACTTGGTGGTCGGCGTAGAACGGGAGCTTCTCCCAGGTCTCGTCGTTCGGGGAGACGATCTCGATGGCGAGCGCCGCCGTGGCGTGCCATGTTCCGGAGGCGCCCGAGCGGTGCAGGGAGCTGTCGGGCACGCGGTAGTCGTGTTCTGAGGCGCCCAGGTTGGACTGGCCGATCATCTTCAGGCCGGCCCGCTCGGCGAGCGGTCTGAGGATCGCGTGCAGCTGGCTTTCGATGTCGCCGTGTCGACCGCTTGGTGCGGGGACCATGTGCAGGACTCCTTCCCAGACCTCATCGAGCCTGTCGAGGCCCGAGCGTTTGCGGCGCTCGAGCAGCTCGTCCAGGCTCGCCGTGGTCGGGTCGAGGATGAGCGTGCGCATCAGCGCAAGCGTAGCGTGAGCCGCCTGGCATGGGTCTTCCTCCTTCGCCTGGAACATCGGGGCCGGAGAAGGTAGCGCGCGCTGGGTACGGAACTCGCTGAGCGGCCGGCCTTCAGGCAGG
>DATJWI010000112.1:0-3038 GCA_035501375.1 Solirubrobacteraceae bacterium | reverse complement strand
GTAGGGGGTCTACCCGCTGGCCCGCCGCCCCTAATCGGCCAGATCGTACCCCTGCGTCCGCGTCGCTCAGTAGGCCGGTGGATCGTAGGGGGCGCGCTCGACAGCTCGATCTATCGGGCCTCTGCGCGGTTTCCATGCCAGTAGATAGAACAGTGAAAGGGCCAGTCCGAGGATGCCCGCGAGCATCAGGATGAGTCCCACCGTCGAGAGCGATATGCCGGATACGGTGGCGGTGACGGCATAGCGCAGAATCGCTCCGACCGCGATCAGGAATACGGACGTACCAATGCTCATAGGGTGGCTTTACCCAGCTGTGTGCTTAGCAAACGTGGTCAGACTCTAAGTGCGCTTCCTCCTGGCGCCTGACGGGTTCATGGTCGAGCCCGAAGTCATAATCCGGTGTCGTGGGTTCGAGCCCCTCTTCAAGCACCGTGCTCATGGCCGTGCCCAACATCTCCGAGGGCCGGAGCCAGGCTGCCATCGAGGCGATCGCCGGCGCCTTCTCGGGGTCCGGGAAGGCCCGGCTCCTGGACGTCCACTCCGACTCGGATCACGATCGCTCCGTCTACACGCTCGCCGGTCTGCCCGGCGCGCTCGCCGGCGCGCTCTTGGACGGGGCTCGCGAAACGGTCGCCCTGGTCGATGTCGTGGCCGGAGCGGGCGGCGGGACCGCGCCTGCGGCTGCGACGCAGGGCGAGGGTGAGGGTGGCGGCGACGACGGACGTGCGATCGCTGGTGCGGTCCGATTCGGAAGCGCACGCGCGCGCGCGAATGCGCCCATCGAGCGTATATCCGGCCAGCATCCCCGCGTGGGCGCGCTCGACGTCGCGCCGATCGTCTATCTCGACGAGGCCGCTCGGGGCGCCGCGATCGCCGAGGCGCTCGTCCTGGCCGACAGGATCGGCGAGGAGCTGTCGATCCCGGTCTTCCTCTACGGCGAGCTGGCCGGCGGCCGTACCCGCGCGCAACTGCGCTCAGGCGGCGTCGCCGGTCTCGCGCGGCGCTTGGAGTCGGGCGAGCTGCGCCCCGACTTCGGCCCCGCCCGTCTGCACCCGAGCGCCGGCGCCACGCTCGTGGCGGCACGCGAGCCTTTGATCGCGTTCAACGTACAGCTCGCCCCGTCCGCAACGCTCGCCGATGCGCGCGCGATCGCGGCGCTGATCCGCGAAGGCGGCGCCGAGGGCCTGCCCGGTGTGCGCGCGATCGGCGTCGAACTCGCCGCTACCGGCGGGGCGCCGCCGGCAGCCCAGGTCTCGATGAACGTCGAGCGCCCGCTCGAGTTGCCTTTGGCGACAGTGCTCGGCCACGTGCGCGCGCATGCGCAGGTCGTGAGCGCGGAGATCGTCGGGCTCGCGCCGGAAGTCGCCCTCGAAGGCTTCCCGCCGGATGTTCCGATCGTCGGGTTCGACCCCGAACGCCAGCTCTACGAGCGGGCGCTGGACTCGTTGGGCGCCTGAGCGTCCAGGCTTGGGCCGGCAGCCCGGCTCTCCGGATGAGGTGGACCGCAACTGGGCTCGCCGGGCGGCTCCCTCGGGCCGCCCGGCGATCGTCTCCAGCGCGCTCCGCTGGCCTACGAGACGGTGACGGTCAGGCTGGCGGTCGCCGTCTGGTGGGTCTTCTTGGTCGAGTCGGTCGCCTTGACCGTGATCGGGAAGGTTCCGCCGTGCGGGTACTTCCTCGCGCTCACGGTCCCCGACAGCAGGCCGGTCTTGCTCAATTTCAGCCCTTTCGGCAACTGTCCCGTGACCCGTTTCCATTTGTATGGCGCGATCCCGCCGGTCGCCTGCAGTTGCTCGCTGTAATGGACGCCGGGCGTCACCTCCGGCAGCGAAGAGGTCGTTACATGCAGCCCCAGTACCTTCAGTGTGAACATCTGGACGCTGTCCGGTCCGATGCCGTTTTCGGCTGTGAACGTGATCTCGAACGTGCCGGTCTGGGTCGGCGTGCCGGACAGGACGCCGTTCGTGAAGCTCACGCCTTCGGGCAGGTAACCCCACTTGGCGATCGTCGGCGCCGGGGTGCCGGTGGCCGTGACCGTGAATTCTCCGTGCACGTGGTCGTCGAATGTCGCTTCCGCGGGCGAGTCGATCGCGGGCGGGGCATCGACGGTCAGCGTGAAGTGCTGGACCGCGTTCGAGCCGACGCCGTTGGCCGCTTCGAAGGTGACCTGAAACACGCCTTCCTGTATAGGCGTGCCCGAGAGCTTGCCGGTAGCGGTGTCGAAGCCGACGCCTTCGGGCAGGGTGCCCGACTCGGTGATCGTGGGGGAGGGGGTGCCGGTTGCGGTCACTTCGAAGTCCCCTTCGGCGCCCTCCGTGAACGTAGCGCCTTCACCGGAATCGATCGCGGGCGCTTCCTGTACGTTCTCGGTGGTGTGGCCCGAAGAGCCAGCGTAGTTGGAGTCGCCCGCGTAGGTCGCGGTGACTTCGACGCTGCCGGCCGGCGACTCGTGCGCGGTGGTGCACGTCGCGGTGTCAGGCGAGCCTTCGTCCAGCTGCGCTTCCGAGCACCCGGCGATCGAGCCGTGACCGTCCGAGAAGGCGACCTTGCCCGTCGGCGTGCCCGCGCCCGGCGCGACGGGGACGACGGTCGCGGTGTAGGTCACTGGAGCGCCCACGGTCCCGGTTCCTTCGTCGGAGGCGCTCACCGATGTTTCGGTGGCCACGCCCGGCGAGGTCGCTGAGGTGAGCTGCATCGTCAGGATGTTCCGGTAAAGCGTCGGGTCCTTTTCGGAGACCGTGTACTGGGAGGCCAGGTCGGTCCCCAGTTTCGTGCCGGCGCTCGCTACCGGCTTGGGCAGCCGGTAGCCGGAGAAGACCATCGTCAGCGTGCCGTTCGGGTTCTGAACGATGGTCGGGCCGTAGGCGCGCCCCGAGTAGTAGGCGCTGATGCCGAGCGGCGCGTCGATGTGGTCGGCCAGCGCTTCGTCCTGTTCGCGGGAGGCTTTGAATTCGTATTCGGTGCTCAACACGACCTTCGGCACCGACCATTCTTTGCCGTTGCTCGATTCGGAGTAGAAGATCTGATTGAAGGCGTCT
>DATJWI010000111.1:0-3249 GCA_035501375.1 Solirubrobacteraceae bacterium | reverse complement strand
CGGTCCGACGGGTCGCTTAGACTGAAGCGCAATGACGGAGCTGAACCGCGCCACGGAGGAGGCGGCACAGTCCATCGCCCAGGGGGGTGTGTCGCCCAGGATCGCCGTGCTGGATCGCGACAGCGGCTTCATCCAGGTCCTGAGCAAGCGACTGGACAGGCTCGGATGGGAGCACAGGGTCTTGGCGGGCCCGGTCCCGGCCGACGCGATCGCATCGATGCGTCTGAGCGCGCTGGTCGTCGACCTGGCGGTGCTGGCGCCGCAGGCATGGGAGTGGCTCGAGCGGCTGTGCATCGCGCTGCCGGAGCTTGGCGTACTGGTCTGCACGGGGCCGTCGACCGTCGCCCAGCGCGTGCGCGGGCTGCGGCTGGGGGCCGACGACTGGATCACCAAGCCTTGCCACCCCGAGGAAGTGATCGCCAGGGTGCAGAGCGTGGTGCGCTGTCGCAGGCGCAGCACGAGCAGGGGCGAGGTCAAGCCGGTGATCGCCGGGGACGTCGAGATCAGATCCGATCGCTTCCAGGCCTACGTGAACGAGCGCAGCCTCGATCTGACCAGGCGCGAGTTCGAGCTGATCGAGCTGCTGGCCGCCGCCGAGGGGCGGGTGCTCGAGCGCGAGGAGATCTACTCGAGGCTTTGGGGCTACACGATGGTGAGGGGCGACCGCTCGGTCGACGTGTTCGTGCGCAAGCTGAGGCAGAAGCTCGAGAAGGCCTCGCCGCGGTGGCGTTACATCCATACGCACTTCGGCATCGGCTACAGGTTCGCGGCCGAGTCGCTCGACGCGATCGCCGCCGGCGCCGAGGATCCGTCCGTCCCCGTCGCGGTCGTCACGTCCGGTGAGGCGGTTCCGGCCGACGCGACGCCGGTCGCCGGCTCAGTCCCGGTCGATTGGGACGCCAGCGATGAGGGCAAGCTCGCGCGGGCGCATAACGACCGTCAGCTCGCCGCTGGCGCTCGTCTCTAAACGCACGACCGCGACCCCGCCCTTCTTGAGGTCGACCTTGGCGCCCGTCAGCCCGGCGATCAGCTGCGAGAGGTCGGGCTCGTGGCCGACCAGCAAAAGACGCCCGTCCTGGGCGGGCACGCCCGCGAGCGAAGCAAGCGCCTGCGGCACGTCGAAACCGCCCGCCAAGGGCGGATACTCGCGTAGCAGCGCCCGCTGGCGCTCGCTCCAGCCCTCGGCCGCAAGCCGCGCGGTCGCGCTGGCCCTGACCTTGGGGCTGTAGAGGACCTCGTCGAAGGCGACCGCCATGTGCTCGATCGCGATGCCCGCGGCCCGAGCCTGCTGCTCCCCCCGTCGCGTCAGGCGCCGCTCCGAGTCCGCCCTGGTCCCGTGGGGCTCGGCGTCGGCGTGACGTAGTAGCCATAGTTGGCGCGCCATCCGCGCCATCAGGGTAGCGGGATGAGCGCGCGGGCGCGGGGCCACGCGAGCGAACGGTGTAGCTTGGACGAGGCGATGTTCGACGATCAGGCAAACACCGAGGAGCAGCAGCGCGGTGGCCCGCCGCACGAGCAGAACGCGCGCGGGCTGGAGGACCAGAAGCTGTACATCAACAGGGAGCTGTCGTGGCTCGACTTCAACGACAGGGTGTTGCAGCTGGCCGAGGACGAGCGGGCGCCGCTGCTGGAGCGGGTCAAGTTCTGCGCGATCTATACGACGAACCTCGACGAGTACTTCATGGTGAGGGTGGCCGGCCTGCAGGATCAGATCGAGGCGGGCGTGGACAGCCCCAGCCAGGACGGGCTGACACCGGAGCAGACGATCGCAGCGATCAGAGGGCGCGTGCTGGGGCTGGGCGAACGTTTGAGCGACTGCTTCGAAGACAGGCTGAGGCCGGCTCTGGCCGAGCACGGGATCGCGGTCGTGGGCGTCTCGGACCTGGACGATCGTCAGCGCGCGGAGCTGGCGGGGCACTTCAGGCGCGTGATCTTCCCGGCGCTGACGCCTTTGGCGGTCGCCCCGGGCAGGCCGTTCCCGTACATCTCGAACCTGTCGCTGAGCTTGGCGGTGCTCGTCAGGGATCCGGCGAGCGAGGAGACCGTGTTCGCGCGGGTCAAGGTCCCAAGCGAGATCCTGCCCAGGTTCGTGAGGCTGCGCGAGAGCGAGCCCGGACAGATAACGCTGGTGGCGTTGGAGGACGTGATCGCCGCACACCTGGACGCCCTGTTCGCGGGCATGGAAATCGTCGACTGCGACGTGTTCAGGGTCACGAGGGACGCCGACCTGGAGGTCTCCGACGACGCGGCCGACCTGTTGCAGGCGGTCGAGGACGAGCTGCGCAGACGCCGGTTCGGGGAGATCGTGCGGGTCGAGGTAGGAACGAAGTGCTCGGAGCGGCTGAAAGAGGAACTGGTCGAGCTGCTGGGGGTCGCCGAGGACGAGGTCTATCCGGTCGAGGGCTTGATGGACATGGGCGCGCTGTGGCAGCTCGTGAAACTGCCGGGACACAACGAGCTGCGCGAGGAGCCGATCGTCGGGACGACCCATCCGAGGCTGTTGCGACACGAAAGCGAGCGTCCGGACGTGCTGGGCGCGATGCGGGAGGGCGACCTGCTGGTGCATCATCCGTACGACTCGTTCGCGACCTCAGTCGAGAGGCTCGTCGAGCAGGCCGTGGCCGACCCGAACGTGTTGGCGATCAAGCTGACGGTGTACCGGACGAGCGACGACTCGCCGCTGGTGCCGGCCTTGATCGACGCGACCGAGCGCGGCAAGCAGGCTGTGGCTTTGGTCGAGCTGAAGGCGAGGTTCGACGAGCGCATGAACATCCACTGGGCCAAGGCCCTGGAGGAGGCGGGCGTGCACGTCGTGTACGGGCAGCCGGCCCTGAAGACGCACGCCAAGTGCGTCCTGGTCGTGCGCAGGGAGGGCGAGGGCGTGCGCAACTACGTGCACATCGGCACCGGCAACTACCACTCGGCGACCGCCCGGCTGTACACGGACTTCGGCCTGTTCACGATCGACGAGCAGATCGGCGCGGACGTGGCCGACATGTTCAACTACCTGACCGGCTTCGGCCGGCCGTTGCACTACCGGAAGGTCCTGATCGCCCCGAACCAGCTGAGGGACGGGATCTTGGAGCAGATCGAGCGCACGATCGAGGCGCACTCCTCTGGATCGCCAAGCCGGATCGCGATGAAGATGAACGCTCTGGTCGACGGCAGGTGCATCAGGGCGCTGTACGAGGCCTCGAAAGCGGGCGTAAAAGTCGATCTGAACGTGCGGGGCATCTGCTGTCTGCGACC
>DATJWI010000110.1:0-12027 GCA_035501375.1 Solirubrobacteraceae bacterium | reverse complement strand
GCCGGATCGCGTGCGCCATCTGGCTCTGGGTCGTGTCGACGCCGCCGACCAGGATGTTGAAGACCAGGTTGATGCACTCGACGTCATCCAGCCGCTCGCCTTCCTCTTCGGCGGCGATCAGCATCGAGATCAAGTCGTCGGCGGGCTGGCCGCGCCTGGCCGCTACGAGCGCGGCGGCGTACTCGTAGAACTCGGAGACCGCCTCTTCGATGACGTCCATTTCGGTGGCCATCGCAGCGGCGTCGAACTGCTGCTGGATGACCTTCGACCAGTGGTGCAGCTTGGGCGCGTCCGCGACCGGCGCGCCCATCACCCGGGCGATCGTCTGCGACGGGTAGGGCTTGGCGAAGGCCTCCACGAAGTCGCACTTCACGACCCCGTCGCGCGCGCCCGCGCAAGCGTCCGCAAGGAGCCCCTCCAGGAACTCGTACAGGGCCGGCCGGTAGCGCTCGACGGCCCGGGCGCTGAGGGCCGGGTTGACGAGGCTGCGCAAGCGGGTGTGGTCCGGGCCGTTGACGTGCAAGATGTTGCGCTTCATCTGCTCGTACAACGGCCCTTCTTGGACCCCGAACATCTGGGCGATCGTCATGCCCGGGAAGGTGGCGTCGCGCGTGCGCAGCCACCACTCGCAGGCATCCCTGTCGAGCACGATCACCCCGAGGGGCCCGGAGGCGAGCCAGCCCCGGGCGCGCACATCGCGCATGGCCTCGTGAAAGCGCTTCCCCCTCAGCGAAGGGTCGGTGTAGTCGAACCCTGGAAGCGTAAGCTCGCTCACGAGCGCCATGATTTATCCCCCTCAGGCGTCCCCCCGGCGCGCTCCGCCCTGCGCAGGGTCGGAGCGCGCGAGCGTCGGGCGAGGCCTATTTCTTTTGGCTGACCGCTTGCTTGAGCGTCGCGCCGGCCGTGAACTTGGGAGCCTTCGAGGCTTTGATCTTGACCCGCTCGCCGGTCCTCGGGTTGACGCCCTGGCGCGCGGCCCTTTTGACGACCGAGAACTTGCCGAATCCGGTGATCGAGACCTCGTCGCCTTTCTTCAACGACTTCGTGACCGTGGCCACGACCGACTCGACAGCGCGGCCGGCGTCGGCTTTGGTTAGACCGCTGTCGGCGGCTACCGCGTCGACCAGCTGAGACTTGTTCATGGTGTTTGCAGTTCCTTTCGAGAGTCTTTCGGTTTACGCACCGGCGAGCGCGCAGGCTACCGCTAATGGCGGCCGGATGGCAGAAAGCGATTCGTGCCGTACCGCGCCGACCTGACGGTGTCGGAGATAAGACCGTTGCCGAGCATCCATTCCGACATCGCCTTCAGCTTCCGTTTTTGCAACGTCCCGAACGTTACGGCCGCGGCCGTCCGCCCCCTGGATCGCCCCGTCGCGTGGCCGCCCTTCGCGGCGCCCTGCCCACCGACGAACAGCGGCAGGTAAGCCTTCAGCGAGGCCCATGTCAGGCCGGCCGGCAGGCCCGGGTTGGCCTTCAAGAGATCCTTCAGCCCCAGCTTCGGGTCGGCCAGCACGGCTTCGTAGCCCTTCACGGTGGCGGCCACGAAGCCCTTCACCAGGCTCGGGTCGCCGGCGATCAGCTTGCGGGTGGTGAACGCGACCAGGCCCGGATACGACGGCCCGCCCCACCGGTCCAGCGCAAACGAGGTCGTCGGGTGCCCGCTGAGCCCCAGCTGGACGCCTTCGTCGGGGATGAAGCCCGTGAAAGCGGCGATCCGGCCGGCCACGAGCGCCTGCGGGCCGTTGAAGCCGACGTTCGCCACCTTCACCTTCGCCGGATCGCCGCCGGCGTCCTTGACCTCGGTGTCGAGCACGGCCGTATCCGAGGGCACGCCCGTGATCCCGACCGTCCTTCCCTGCAGCTGCGCCGGCGAGCTCAAATGCTCGGAGGCCAAGCCGATCAAGCCCCCGAACGGCCGCTGCCCGAGCGCCAAGACGGCCTTGGCGTCGCCGCCCTTGGCGATCAGGCTGGCCACGTCGCTGCCGTCGGCCAAACCGAACTGCGCCTTGCCGGCGTCGATCAGGTCGAGCGTTTCCGTCGTCGCGCTCGGCGCTAGGACTTTCAGATCGATCCCGGCCTGCCGGTACCAGCCCTCCGCGAGCGCCGTATAGATACCGGCGTGGACCGCGTTCGGCGTGAAGTCGAGGATCAGCGTGGCCTGCTCTGTGTGCGCCTTGTCGATCCGGCCCGCCTGCGTGGCGCCCGAATGGCTCGTGCCGGTCCCCCCTCCCCCACAGCCGGCCAGCGCAACGCAGGCGAGCACCACCACCGAGCGCGGACGGATGCGACGAGTAGAGTCTTTGGGCATATGGCTATCGATCTGGGCGATTCGCGCGCGCGCGAGCACGGCGTCGCGAGAGATGACGTCGCGGCCGATCAGAGATCGGCCGGCAGGAGCCTATCCGGCGAGCCCGTCCGCCCGCTCTACACGCCCGCGGACCTGCCCGCCGGCATCGGCGACCCTGGCCACGACCCGGTCGGCGTGCCCGGCTCCTTCCCATACACCAGAGGCGTCTACGAGACCATGTACAGGGGCCGGCTCTGGACGATGCGCCAGTTCGCCGGCTTCGGCACCTCCGAGGAGACCAACGAGCGTTTCCACTACCTGCTAAGCCACGGCCAGACCGGCCTGTCGACCGCCTTCGACATGCCGTCCTTGATGGGCCACGACTCCGACCATCCCCGCTCCTACGGCGAGGTCGGCCGCGAGGGCGTCGCGATCGACACGATCGAGGACTTTCAGACCCTCTTCGCCGGGATCGACCTCGGCGCGGTCTCGGTCTCGATGACGATCAACGCCCCGGCCGCGATCATGCTGGCCTACTACGTGGTCGCCGCCGAGCGGGCCGACGAGGGCACCGGCGGGGCCGTGCCGCCAGAGCGCTTGTCGGGCACGATCCAGGCCGACATCCTCAAGGAGTACATCGCCCAGAAGGAGTGGTGCTTCCCGATCGACCCGGCCATGCGGCTGTGCGGCGACATGATCGAGTGGTGCACGTCGCACATGCCCCGCTGGCACCCGATCTCGATCTCCGGGTACCACATCAGGGAGGCCGGCGCGACCGCCCAGCAGGAGCTGGCGTTCACGCTCAAGGACGGCTTCACGTACGTCGAGCAGGCGCTCGAGCGGGGCCTGTCCATCGACGAGTTCGCGCCGAGACTGTCGTTCTTCTTCAACGCCCAGATCGACTTCTTCGAGGAGATCGCCAAGTACCGAGCCGCCCGGCGCATCTGGGCGACAGAGCTGCGCGACACCTACGGCGCCAAGAACCCGAAGTCCCTGCTGATGCGCTTCCACTCCCAGACCGCCGGCGTCTCCCTGACCGCCCAGCAGCCCCTGAACAACATCGTGCGCACGACCGTCGAGGCCCTCGCCGGCGTGCTCGGCGGCACCCAGTCTCTGCACACCAACTCCTACGACGAGGCCCTTGCCCTGCCCACCGAGAACGCGGTCCGCGTGGCCTTGCGCACCCAGCAGATCATCGCCCACGAGACCGGCGTCGCCTCGACCGCCGACCCGCTCGGCGGCTCCTACTACGTCGAGGCTCTGACCGATGCGATGGAGGCCAAGGCGCGCGCGTACTTCGCCAAGATCGACGAGCTCGGCGGCATGGTCGCGGCCGTCAAGCGCAACTTCCCGCAGCGCGAGATCGCCGACGCCGCCTTCGTCCTGCAGCAGGAAATCGACTCCGGCGAGCGGATCGTGGTCGGCGTGAACCGCCACACCGACAGCCACGACCCAGAGCCCGAGATCCTGCGTATCGACCAGGCCGTCGAACGCAAGCAGCTCGACCGCCTGGGCGCCGCCAGGGCCCGCCGCGACGCGGCGGCCGTCGAGCGCACATTGGCGGACCTGCGCCAGCTCGCCGCCGGCTCCGGCAACCTGATGGACCCCCTGATCGAGTGCGCCCGGGCCGGCGCCAGCGAGGGCGAGATCGTCGAGTCTCTGCAACAGGTCTTCGGCGACTACCGCGAGACGCCCGTTTTCTGACGCCTGCCGCGCGCGCACGGCCAAGACCACACCACCAGCTGCACGCCACCGGCGCACGGCCAAGACCACACCACCAGTTACACGCCACCGGCGCACTACCAAGACCACGCCACCCGACTGGGCGGCGCCGGCACGCACGCGCGGCATCATTCGCTACTTCTTACGTGAACCCCGCAGGATGCAGCAACTCAGGTGGCGTAGTCGTGTCGGGAGGTTAGGATCGGGCGACCGCCGTGGACCCCAGACACGAACACAGACATAGACGGATGGGCAGGGCGGCGATCGCGCTCGGCGCGCTGGTCGTCACGATGATCGCGGCCGGGCTCGCCTTCGGAGCTCACCGGATCACGGCCACCGACGCCGCCTACAGGGCGCCCGGCGGGACGCCGTGCGTGCCGGCGCACCTGAACGCGTCGGCAATCCTGCCCGGCACGAGCATCGCCGCCAGCCCGCTGCCGGGCGCCTACGACGCCTCGGCGAGCACCCAGATCAGCCTGCTCGGCGCGCCCCCGAGCGCCCTTTCGGGCGTGAGCGCGACGGGTTCGCGCAGCGGCGCGCATCCGGGCAAGCTCGAGCCCTACTCGCAGGGCGACGGCGCCAGCTTCGTGCCCGCCACCTCGTTCGACCCCGGCGAGACCGTGACCGTGCGCGGGCGCGTCCACACGAGCGTCGGCGCCAGGTCGTTCTCGTACCGCTTCGTGGTCGCCTACCGTGACATCGGCCTCTTCAAAGCCTCGGCCGCGAGCCTGCCGAAGGACTACAACGAGGAGCAGCACTTCCATTCGGCCCCGGCCTTGCAGGCGCCGGTGCTGGCCGTCACCGCCAGCTCGCCCCAGGCCTCGCCGGGCGACATCTTCGCGGCCCCCTACACCGGGCCGGGTCCGCCCGGGCCGGAGATCTTCAGCCCGACCGGCGAACTGGTCTGGTTCGACCCGCTCTCGGGCGGCCAGGCCTCGACCAACCTGCAGGTCCAGCAGTACGGCTCCAAACCGGTCCTGACCTGGTGGCAGGGCCACATCCCGCCGCAGGGCTTCGGCGAAGGCGAAGAGATCATCGACGACGACGCCTACCGGCAGATCGGCCGCGTGCACGCGGGCAACGGCCTGAAGGCCGACCTCCACGACTTCCACCTGAACGCCGGCAACACGGCGGTCCTGACTCTGTTCGATCCGATCGACTGCAACCTGTCGGGCATCGGCGGCTCGGGCTCGGGCGCCGTCACCGACTCCGGCTTCCAGGAAATAGATCTAGCCACGGGGCTTGTGAGGCGCGAATGGCTGAGCCTCGACCACGTCGGCCTCTCGGACTCCTACAGCTCCGGCGCCGGCTCGACTTCGGAATGGCCGTTCGACTATTTCCATATCAACACGGTCGACCAGATGAGCGGGAACACCACGCTGATCAGCGCCCGCAACACGTGGGCGCTCTACGAGCTGGACACCCGCACCGGCCAGGTCCTGCTGCGGGTCGGCGGCAAGCACAATGACGTCAAACAGGCGGCCGGCGCCAGGACCGCGTTCCAGCACGACGCTACCGTGCAGGCCAACGGCACGATCACCGTGTTCGACAACGGCGCCGTGCCCAAGGTCGAGCCGCAGTCGCGGGCCATCACCATCGGCCTGAACGCCAAGACCAAGACAGAGACATTGCTGGCCGCCTACGCCCACTCCTCCCCCAGCCTGTCCTCGGGCAGTCAGGGCAACGTGCAGACCGTGCCCGGCGGCAACGCGTTCGTGGGCTGGGGCTCGGAGCCCTACTTCTCCGAATACGACCAGACCGGCAAGCTGCTCTACGACGCGCACTGGCACGGCGCCTACGAGTCCTACCGCGCCTACCGCTTCCCTTGGAGCGCCACGCCCGCGCGCCCGCCGGCCCTGGCGATCGTCCCGGGCGCGGTCCCCAGCGCCCAGGCGACCGTGTACGCGAGCTGGAACGGCGCCACCGAAGTCGCCGGTTGGCGCGTGCTCGCCGGTTCCTCGCCGAGCCAGCTCGCGCCGATCGCGAACGCCGCCAAGGCTGGCTTCGAGACCGCGATCGCGGTGCCCGGCGGCGAGGCCTACGTGGCCGTACAGGCCTTGAACTCGGCCGGAGCGACGATCGGGACCTCGGCGGCGATCCAGGGTTGATCCGTCCACGCACCTTGACCGCACATGCACCTTTTGATACTTTGGTCTGGTTCGATGTCAACTAGAGGTTTTTTGGAGTAAGGGATGCCTCCCGGAGGAGCGAAACCGAAGGCCGTGGACCAGCAGGGTCCGCCACAGCGGGCGGCGGCCGTTACCGGCCGTTACCGGCGGCTGCCGACGGGCGCGCACGGCCTGGACCCCGAAGAGGTGCGCCGCGACCAGCGCGAACGTTTGCAGACGGCGCTGATCGAGCTGATCGCCGAGCGCGGCTACCAGGCGGTCAGGATCCTCGACCTGACCAAGCTCGCCAGAGTCTCGCGGCCGACGTTCTACAGCCTGTACGCCGACAAGGAAGAGCTGTTCCTGGCCGCCTACGACGAGATCGTCCAGCGCGCCGACCGGACGATCATGGCGGCCTACCGTGCGCAGGGCTCACCGGGAGAGCGCCTGCGCCAGGCGATACGCGCCTTTGCGGAGCTGGCAGCAGCCGAGCCGGACGCCGTGTCGCTGATGGTGCTCGGCGCCCTCGGTGCGGGACCGAGGGCGCTCGAGCGCCGCCATCGCACGCTCGGGCTGCTCGAACAGAGCATCCCGCCGGTTCGCGCGGCGGGCGGCGCGAGCGGCGCGCGCCGGAAACCGTCGTCCAAGCGTGTCACGCGCGGCTCGGGCCGGCCGACCGGCGCCAACGGCCGCGAAGGGACCGGCGCCAACGGCCACGAGGGGGCACGCGGCACGGAGGGCGACATGACGGTTAAGGTGATCTTGGGCGGGATCCGCGAGGTCACAGCCGCTCGCCTGCGCCGCGGGCAGGCTCGCGAGCTGCCGGGGCTCGCGGAGGAGCTGGCCGAGTGGGCGGAGTCTTACCCGACCAAACCGCCGGCGGGTCTGACGATCGGGGGGACGCATGGACGCGCGGCGAAGACCGCGTCCGAGGAGGGCCGGTCCGGCGGAGACCGGTCCGGCGGGGGTCAGCCCCGCGGGGGTCAGCCCGCAGGCGGGCTTCCTGGCGGGGGTCAGCCCGCCGGGAAGGCTCTCCGCGGCCCCGACCAGAGCCGGGCCGCGGAACTCGCCTCCGAGCGCGCCCGCCAGGCCGAAGGCCGGCTGCCGAGCGGCAGGCACGACCTGCCGAGGCAGTTCATCGTCAAAAACCAGCGCGAACGGATCGTCGACGCGACCGCCGCGATCGTCGCCGAAAAGGGTCTGCAGGCGCTGACGATCCCCGAGATCGCGCGGCGCGCGAACGTCTCGCACCAGACCTTCTACGAGATGTATCCGACCAAGGAGGACGCGTTCCTGGGCGCCCAGAAGGTGGGCCTGCACCAGGCGCTGGGGGTCGCGGTGCGCGCGTATGAGGCCCAGGGCGAGGACTGGCCCGGGGGCGTGGCCGCCGGGATCAGAGCGCTGCTCGACTATCTCGCCTCCGAGCCCGCGCACGCCCACCTGACGGTCGTCGACACGTTCGCCGCCAGCCCCTCGACGATCGAGATCCGGGACACCGGCCTGCAGGCCTTCTCGGCTTACCTGCAGCCCGGCTACCACCACGCCCCGCCCTCCCACAGGGTCCCCGGCATCGTGCCCGAGGCGGTCGCCGGCGGGATCTGGCAGGTCCTGCACAACCACATCGAAAACGAGCGCGTCGAGGACATCTCGGACCTGGCGCCGCAGATGACCTACTTCGCGCTGACGCCCTTCATCGGCGCCAAGGATGCCGCCCGAGTCGCCCGCAGGCGCGACCTGGCCGTGCCCGACCCGACCTGAGACTGAGGCCTATCCCGGTATCGCCTCCGCATTCTTGCTCCACTCAGATCTCGATTGCCCCGCCGATCGGCGACCGACTGGACCTCCGATCGGTGAGCCACGCCTAGCGGAATAGGCCCTTAAGGTTTTCTACCCCTCCAATTGTGAAGACTTGTTACTTTAGGAAAGGTGACAAAAAGGTGCTGTAGGTTTTCTTAACCCACCTTTGGCTTGGCCCATCTCCTCCCACGCCGAGAAGCCCTCCCGACCCGCCGGGACCTCCAAACCCCCGTCTGACCGACCCCGCCGGGACCCTCCAAACCCGTCAGACCGACCCGCCAGGACCCCCCAACCCCGCCTGACCGACCCGCCAGGACCCCCCAAACCCGTCAGACCAACCCCGCCGGGACCTTCCCGACCCCGCCTGACCTGGTCGGGGCCGACCCATCCTGAGGCTAATCGCCGGGCAGCGCGTAGGCGGTCTTGTTTTCGCGGTCAGTCGTAACAATCGCGCGCTGCATCCGCATCAAGCGCAGGCTGTCTCGGATCTCGCGCGCGGGCAGCCCGGTCACGACCAACAGCTCGGCGACCGTGTGCGAGCCGTGCTCGAGCGCCGCCAGGATCGCGCGGTCGGTCGAGCTATGCGTTCCCCTAGGCCGGGACCTTTTGCGCGCGGGCGCGCGGGCGACGAGCCCACCGCTGGCGATCTCATCACGGGCGACTCCAGTGCCGGCGGATTCAGAGCGAGCGGCCCGAGAGCGAGCGGGCCCAGTGCGAACGGGTGAGGCGGTCTGACGCGCGGCGCCAACACGTCGACTCGGCGCCTGCACGCGCGCGGCGCGTGGCCCGGCGTCCCGGGCGCGCGGGCCGCGCGAACCGGCGTCCCGCGTGCGCGAGGGGGTAGGACCTCGGCCGTCATTCGAAAGCGCGGCGAGCGCGGCGTTCAGCTCTAGGCGCTCGTCGAGCAACGGCCTCAGCTCGCGCAGGCGCTCCTCGATTTCGGCGCGGATGTTCGTCAGCAGATCGTCGGCCATGGGAAGGGTTCCAGGCCGGTTTTCTAGCAGGTGGCGTGTTGGAGGCAGCGAAGTATCGGTAGATGAACGCCGACGAGTACCGCGGCAGGCAGGCCAGAAGGCTGATCGAGCTGAAGGGCAGCTACCGCTACGGACTGGTACTGGCGCTGACGGTGCTCTCTCTGGGCGCGCAGATGCTGCTGCCGGACACACCCGCCTCACAGCTCGCACAGGCGCTCCTGATGGCCGCGACCGTCGTCACGGCCCTGTACGCCGAGGGCGCGACCGCGAAACAGTGGCGGCGGGCGGGCGCGCTGGTAGGAGTCGCGGTCGTCGGTCTGATCGCGGTATCGATCGCCGGCCGGGGGAGCACGGAGCGATCGATCATGTTCGGCTCGGGGGGCATCCTCGCGCTGGCGGGAGCCGTGATCGTCGCGCGCGGAGTGGTCGGCGGCATCAGGGTCGAGCGGCGCGTGACCCTGCACTCCGTGATGGGCGCTCTGACCGTGTATCTGCTGGCCGGGCTCGTGTTCGCGTTCTGCTACGCGGTGATGGACGAGATCGCCGGGACGGCCGTCCTGAGCAATCTCGGCGCCGACAAACACGCCGAAGAGGTCTACTTCAGCTTCGTCACGCTGGCGACCGTCGGCTACGGGGACATCGTGCCGACCGCGGCGGCGGCGCGGATGACCTCGGTCCTGGAGGCTCTGTTCGGACAGCTCTATCTGGTGACGATCGTGGCGGTGATCGTCAGCAACGTCGGCGCGCGCCGTGGAAGCATGCGCCCTCCCGGCGACGTGGTCGACTGAGCCGGCCGGCAGACCTCTGGCGCGTCATCCGGCGGCGCTTGGGTGTTCAATGTAGGGCGTCGCGTGCAGAGACCACCCTCGCCGCTGCGCTCCGCCGTAGGGTTCAGCGCGCCGGCCGGGCGGCGGGCGGCGGTGGCCTCCACGTACTCCAGACATGAGAGCAGACGAGGATAAGAAAATCGACAGAATCGACGACGACCGGGGCCTCGACCGGCGGACGTTCATCAGGCGGAGCCTGATCGCCGGCGGGAGCCTCTTGGGAGGAGGCTTGGCGATCGCCAAGCTGGCCGACGCCAACGACGGATCGAGCCCGCCGGCGCCGGCCCGGGCGCCGGCGCACAGGACGGCCGCCAGCAAACGGCCGGTGAAGCCGAACGTGCTCGTGATCATGGTCGACCAGCTGCGCTACCCGCAGTGGCTGGGGGCGGGCCCGGGTGAGCTGGAACTGCCGCCGAACATGCAGCAGCTCGGCAAGAGCTCGGTCTCGTTCGCGAACTACTACACGGCCTCCAACGACTGCACACCCTCCAGGGCGGCGCTCTTGACCGGCCTGTATACGCACCAGACGGGCTGCATGATCACCGGCGCGAGCACGCTGAGCCCGGGCTTTCCGACGTGGGGCACGATGCTGCGCGAACACGGCTACGACACGCGCTGGTACGGCAAGTGGCATCTGACCCACGGCGACAACAAGTGGACGTCGTGGCGAGGGCCGCGAGAGCTGGAGCGCTACGGCTTTGCCGGCGGCACCTACCCTTCGCCGGACGGCGCCCCGGGCCAGGGCTGGCGCGTGGATCCAGGCGTTGCCGGGGACTTCGAGCGGTGGCTGTCCGGGCTGCCCGCGGATGGAGGCCAGCCGTGGTGCACGACGGTGTCGTTCGTGAACCCCCACGACATCGCCTGGTGGTACAGGTGGACCGACCGGGTGCCCAGCGAGGCGACCGCGCCGAGCGTCGCCACCCAGCTGCCGGCGAACTTCGAGACGCCCGAACAGCTGATCGCCGAGGGCAAGCCGAGGCTGCAGCTCTCGCTTCAGGAAACGGCCGCCGCCTCGTTCGGTCCGATGCCGTTCGCCGGCCCGGGAGCAGAACAGGCGTGGCTGGGGATGCTCGACCTCTACGTGAAGCTGCAGAACGAGGTCGACCGGCACGTCGGCAGGATCCTGGAAGCGTTGAAGAGCAGGTCGAAGATCGCTGAGAACACAGTCGTGATCGTGACCTCCGACCACGGCGAGTACTGCGGCTCGCACGGCCTGCGCGGCAAGGGCGCGGGCGCCTACGACGAGGCGATCAGGGTGCCGCTCTTGGTCTCGGACCCGAGAGGCCAGCTGACCAGCGAACCCGACGTGCAGCGCGAGCAGCTGAGTTCGAGCGTGGACCTGGCGCCGCTGCTGTTGACGATCGCCAGCGGCTCGAACGAGTGGCGCTCGCAGAGCAGGTACGCCCACATCGCGGGGCGGTTGGACCTGGCCGGCGTCCTCGCCGACCCGAACGCGCCGGGGCGCGAGTACGTGCTGCACGCGACCGACGAGACCGTGACCGAGTTCGCGATCGAACCGTATTCAGCCAACGCTCCGCTGCACGTGATCGCGCTGCGGACCCAGGACGCCAAGTACGCGACGTACTCGAACTGGGAAGGCGAAGGCATGACCCCGCTGGCCGAAGGCCAGGAGCGCGAGCTCTACGACTACAGCGAAGAGAGCGGGCGCATGGAGGTCCACAACAGCGCCAACGAAAGCCCGCTGGAAGGCGCGATGAAGAGCCTGCTCGAAGAAGCCTTCGTCCAGGAGCTGCGCCAGCCGCTGCCAGGCCCGCTGCGGCGCGCCCAGACGAAGGGCTTGGCGAACTACTTCACGGTCGCCGCGCGCTCGACGCTGCGTGCCTACGAACGCCGCGAAGCCGAGCTGGCGGCCGCCGGCCGGACCTCAGCCCTTCGCGGTGGCCGAGCGTCCGATCGCCGCGCCGGCTCCGTTCAGCGCCTGCACCGCGACGAACGCGGAAGCGGCGGGTAGCGTGATGGTGGTCTGAAAGCCGCTTCTGGGCGCCGTCGCGACCGGCGTCAGAGCGGTGGCGGAGGGGCCGCCCAGGACCTGCCAGGAGGCGACTTCGGTCGCGCCGTTCCAGCTGACGACGACCGCGGGCGCGCCGCTGGCCCCGCTGTGGGCCTCGACGGCGATCGAAGGCGGGTCGGTGGGATGGCCGGTCCACGGCGACAGGTAGGTCCTGAAGTCCTGGACGTTCTTGCCGAGCGTGCCGTCCAAGAGGACCGCGCCCGAAGGGCTGTGCTCGGTGAAGTTCGGCAGGCCGCCGTAGCCCATCAGCCAGTTGCCGGCGTTGTTCGGCGCGAGGACG
>DATJWI010000109.1:0-10488 GCA_035501375.1 Solirubrobacteraceae bacterium | reverse complement strand
CCGGCATATGCGCCGACCAGATCACCCGGTCCAAAGCCGGTGCCGAAGAACTCGTTGGTCGCGCTCAGCAAGTACTCGACGTCATCCGCCGATGGACTCACGTGGTCGAGTTCGCCCTCATAATCGCGGTCGGTCGTGCCGATCAGGGTGCGCCCGAGCCACGGCAACGCGAAGATCGAGCGCCCTTCTCCCGCCGGCACGATCGCGCCGCCGATCAGCGGCAGATCCTCGTGGCGCAAGATCAGGTGAGCGCCGCGGCTCGGTTTTATGACCGGGACCCGATCGCCGGGCCCGCTGGTCGGCTCGCCACCACGTTCAGCCATAGAAGGATCGGCGCCCGCCGCCAGTTCCCCGGCGGTCCCAGCGCCCGCGGAAGGCCCGTCGGCCAAGCGATCGGCCCAGACGCCGGTCGCGTTGACGACATGGCCGGCCCCGATCTGGAACTCGGCTCCAGTCTCTGCGTCGCGCGCGCGCACGCCGCGGGCGCGGCCGTCGCGTTCGAGCAGACCGAGGGCCTCGATCCGGTTGGCGCAAACCGCTCCGAATCGCTCGGCCTCGCCGAGCACGGTCAGGACGAGACGCACGTCATCGGTCTGGCAGTCGTAGAACAGGTAGCCGCCGGTCGGTTCGCGCCCCCGCAACGCGGGCAGCAACTCCATCGCTTCCTCGCCGGAAATCATGCGGTGGCGCTCCGGGCTCCACGCCTCGGCCCTGCGACGGCGGTCCCGCTCGACCGACATCACGTCGTACAGGTTCAGTCCCATACCCATCAGTCGTTCCGGGCGGACGCCGTCGAAGGCCGGCACCACCAAGGGCAGCGGATGGACCAGGTGCGGCGCCAGGGCGACCATCAGCTGGCGCTCGAGCAAGGCCTCGCGGACGAGGCCGAGATCGAAGTTCTGGAGGTAGCGAAGGCCGCCGTGCACGAGCTTGCTCGAGCGGCTGGAGGTCCCCGAGGCGTAGTCGGCGCGCTCGATCAGGGCCACGCTGTAGCCCCTGGTCGCCGCGTCCAGGGCGACCCCGGCGCCGGTGATGCCGCCGCCGACGACGACCACGTCGAACTCGTCCTCGACCAGAGCGGCGACTGCCTGCGCGCGCGCGATCACGAGCGCAGTGTCGCAGACCCTGAACGCGTCTCAATGTCGTTCAGGCGGGCGCATGCGCCCGCCTGCGACGGGCCGCACGCGGCCCGTCGTCGGGACGGCACATGTGCCGTCCCGCCTGACGGTGCATGCACCGTCAGGACCTCCTACAGCTGGGCCAGCTCGGCTGCGATTTCGGAGACGGCCGACTTGGCGTCGCCGAACAGCATCGAGGTCTTCGGGTCGAAGTACAGCTCGTTCTCGATGCCCGCGAAGCCGGGATTCATCGAGCGCTTGATCACGATCACAGACTTCGAGTCGGACACTTCGAGGATCGGCATCCCGTAGATCGGCGAACTCGGCGTGTTCTTGGCCGCCGGGTTGGTCACGTCGTTGGCGCCGATCACCAACGACACATCGGTCCGCTGGAACTCTGGGTTGGCGTCGTCCATCTCCTTGAGCTGGTCGTACGGCACGTCGGCCTCGGCCAAAAGCACGTTCATGTGGCCCGGCATGCGCCCCGCCACGGGGTGGATCGCGTAGTTGACCTCCACCCCCCGCGCCTCCAGCTCCTTGGTCAGCTCGGCGACCGCGTGCTGGGCCTGGGCGACCGCCATGCCGTAGCCGGGCACGATCACGACCCTGCTGGCATAGGCCAGCTGGATCGCCGCGTCCGCGGCGCTCGTCGAACGGACCGTGCCGGCGTGCTCGCCCGCGCCTTCCGCGCCCGCCACGGCACCGCCGCCGCCGAAACCGCCGGCGACGATCGCCGGGATCGACCTGTTCATCGCGGTCGCCATCAGGTTCGTCAAGATCGTTCCCGACGCGCCGACGATCATGCCGGCGACGATCAGAGCCGGGTTGTTCAAAGCCATGCCGGTCGCCGCCGCCGACAGACCCGTGAAGGCGTTCAGCAAAGAGATAACGACCGGCATGTCGGCGCCGCCGATCGGCAACACGACCGCGTTGCCGAGCAGCGCGGCGACGATCAACATGCCGATGAACAACAGTTCGGAGTGCGCGCCCGCGACCAGGTAGACGCCGGCCGCCAGGGCAAGGACGAGCAGCACCAGGTTGACGGCCTGCTGGGCCGAGCCGAAAGAGATCGGCCGGCCTGGAATGATTTCTTGGAGCTTGCCGAACGCGATGTTCGACCCCCAGAAGGAGACCGAACCGACGATCGCGGCGAACACCGAAAAGATCGCGACGTACGTCGGCACGCCGCCGATCTGGAGCGACGCGCCCGTCTGCACGACGATGCCGGACGGCAATTCATGGGCCAGCGAGACCGTATGGGAGCCGTACGTCGAACCGTAATGCCTGAACTCGACCCACGAGATCAAAGCGACCGCGCCGCCGCCGACCCCGTTGAACAGGGCCACCATCTGCGGCATCGCCGTCATCTTGACCTGCCTGGCCGCGGGCACCCCGACGGCCACACCGAGCGCGATGCCCAGCGCGATCAGACCCCAGTTGCCCTCGCCCGGGGCCAGCAGCGTCGCGACCACCGCGATCGCCATGCCGACCGCCGCCGTGCGGTTCCCTTTCACGGCCGTCGTCGGCCCGGCCAGCCCCCTGAGGCCCTGGATGAACAGGGCGAACGCGACTATGTACAGGACATAGATAAAGGATTCGCTCTGCAAGAACGACATCGCGAGCGGCGGCATTGCGATCACGAGCCAGCTCCCGGACCGGGGCCGGCGTCATCGCCGCCGCCTTTGCCGCCTTTGCCGCCGAAGCCGCCGGGGGCCTGGCTCGGGGCGCCATCCTCGGCCTTGGCCGGCTTGGGCTTGGACTTGAACATCTCGAGCATCCGGTCGGTGACCAGAAAGCCGCCGACGATGTTGATCGTGCCGAACGCGACCGCGATCACGAGCAGGGCCTTGCTGAAGGCGTCGAGGTCGCCGAGCCCGAACAGGATCAAGCCGCCTAGCAAAACGATCCCGTGGATCGCGTTGGTGCCGGACATCAAAGGCGTATGCAAAGTGTTCGGGACCTTCGAGATCACCACGAAGCCGATGAAACCGGCGAGCACGAGGATCGCCAGGTTGTTGGTCAAGGTGCTCGCCAGGATCACGACGCCCCCTCGACAGCGGCTTTGGCCCCCGGATGGACGATCTCGCCCGCGCGCACGATGCAAGCGCCGGCGACGATCTCGTCGTCGAAATCGAGCTGCAGCTCGACATCTCCCTCGCTGCCTTTGCCCTCGGCGTCTTTGCCCTCGGCGCCGCCCTCCCTGGGCGCGACGAGCAGCTCCAGGAGCGCGAGCACGTTGCGGGCGAACAGTTGCGAGGAGTGCTCGGGCATCCTGGCGGGCAGGTTCAGGGGCGCGACGACCTTGACGTCGTGTTCGACGACGGTCTGGCCGGGCTCGCTGCACTCGCAGTTGCCGCCCGACTCGCCGGCCAGGTCGACGACCACAGAACCCGGCTTCATGCCTTCGACGGCGGCTTTCGTGACCAGCTTTGGCGCCGGGCGGCCGGGGACCAGGGCGGTCGTGATGACGACGTCGAAACCGGCGATCGCTTCGGTCAGCTTCTGCTGCTGGGCTGCGCGCTCCTCGGCTGTCAGCTCGCGCGCGTAGCCGCCCTCGCCGCTTGCCTCCAGGCCAAGGTCGAGCCACTGGGCGCCGAGCGACTGGACCTGCTCGGCCACCTCTGGCCGCACGTCGTAGCCGGTCGTGCGCGCGCCCAAACGCTTGGCGGTCGCGAGCGCCTGCAGGCCGGCGACACCGGCGCCGAGCACGAGCACCTTGGCGGGCGGGATCGTGCCGGCCGCGGTCATCAGCATCGGGTAGAACCTGCCCATCTGCTCGGCTCCGAGCAGAGCCGCCTCATAGCCGGCCACGTTGGCCTGGGAAGAGAGAGCATCCATCGACTGGGCCCTCGAGATCCTGGGGATCGCCTCCATGGCGAACGCCGTGGCGCCCGCCTCGGCCAGAGCCCTGGTCGTCTGGGGGCTGGTCAGCGGCGCCAAGAAGCCGACAAGGATCGAGCCGGAGCCGAGAGCCCTGACTTCTTCGGGGCTTGGCGGGGCGATCTTGACGACCACCTCGCAGCCCCAGATCTCGGGCGCGGAGCCCGTCAGGCTCGCGCCCGCCTGCGCGAAAGCGGAGTCGGGCAGCAGCGCCCCCGTCCCCGCGCCGCTCTGCACGAGAACCTCGAGGCCTTTGCCCTTGAGCTTGCCGACCACCTCGGGCACGAGCCCTACGCGATGCTCGCCCGAAGCGGTCTCAGTCGGTACTCCGATCCGCATGTGAAGTCCGAGAACGTACCCGATCGGTCCGACGCCCGGCTTCGCCGACGGTCCGCAAGCGCTCGCCGCGGCGATCGGGACGCGACTGTAAACGGTAGCCGGCGGCGGCCTTCGGACGCCCGGATGGCACCGCGAGCAGGGCCGCGCCGTGCCAAGATGGGCTGCGGTGACCGTCAACCTGACCAGGATCTACACCAAGCTCGGAGACTCCGGCGAGACCCACCTAGGAGACATGAGCCGTGTCTCCAAGCTCGACCCCCGGGTCGAGGCCTACGGCACCGTGGACGAGCTGAACGCCACGCTTGGGTTCGCGCTCGTACAGCCGGCAATGCCCGCGCGCGTGGCCAGCTGGCTGGCGCGCGTCCAGAACGATCTGCTCGACCTCGGCGCCGACCTGTCGGTGCCGGGGCCGCCGCCGCCAGACAGCGCCGACGGCGGGGTGCGTCCGGGCGCCGATCGCGCGAAGGGTCGCGAGGCCGGGTCCTTGACCGAGGCCGGGGACCGGCCGAGGCTGAGGGTGACGGACAAGTACACCGCGTGGCTGGAGGCGGTCTGCGACGAGGTCAACGCCGAACTGCCGCCCCTACGCTCGTTCGTGATCCCCGGCGGCAACGCGGCCAGCGCGCAACTGCACATCTGCCGGACCGTCTGCAGGCGCGCCGAGCGCCGGGCGATAGCGGTCGGACCCGCAGGCAACCCCGAGGTCGTGCGCTATCTGAACAGGCTGTCCGACATGCTCTTCATCCTCGCCCGCTCCGGCAACACCGACCCGGCCGGCAACGAGCCCCTGTGGGACCCCGGAGCGCACGCGGCCGGCGGCGCCGGCCACGATCGGTAGGACGAGCGAGAACGCCGACCAAGAGGGCGAACCGGAGAACCGTTCAGGAGGCGACCCGGGGACGCCGACCATGAGGGCGAACCGGGGACGCCGACCAGGAGGGCGAACCGGAGCGCCGTTCAGGGCGAGCGGCGCCGGACCGGCGCGCCAGCCTGCGCCAGACGGACCCCGGCGAGCGCCAGCGCGACGCACAGCGTGCCAAGCAGATAGCCGCCGAGCACGTCGCTTGGCAGATGCCAGGCGAGCACCACGAGCGAGAAGCCAACGGCCGCCATCAACGTCACGCCGACCGCGGCGACGGCCGGGCGCAGGCGCTCGGGCGCGACCAGCGCCGCACACAGCGCCAGGACGGTCACGGCGGTCGCGTGGCCGCTCGGCCAGGAGGCAGCGCCGACGGAGGTGTCGCCGACCGAGGCGTGGCCGTGAGCCAGCAGCGGCTTGAGCAGCTCGGCGATCATCGGCGCCAGAGCCAGCACTAGCGCAACGGCGAAGCCGAGCTGAGGGCGCCGACGCCAGAGCGCGACCGCAACGATCGCGACCGCCCAGACGGTGTACCAGATCGGTTCGAGCAGCCCGAGCAATCCTTCGGCGATCTCGTCCAGGCGCGGGCCACCGAGCAGCGTAAAGCGATACAGGGCGACCGCATCCTTGTAGTGCGTGGCGGGCACGAGCGCGGCCACGACCCATGTCAGCGCCAGCGCCGCCAGGCACAGCGCCGCCACACACAGCGGAGCGGCGGCTCGCGGCCCGTCCGGACCGCGGCGCCGTTCGTGGGCGTTTGCGGCCGACATGTAGACCGTTGACATGTTCTGCCCAGGTTAGAGCGCTTGGTAAAGACGGGCTGAAGGACCATCGATCGCTTTCAAGACAGCGATACGGTTGGCTCATGAGGCCAAAGAAGCTGCTCGCACGGATTGCACGTGGAACCGTTGTCAACGTCTCCTTCACCGACATGCAGAACCTGGTCGAAGACATGGGCTTCGAGTTGCGGCGTGTCAATGGGAGTCACCACCTCTTCGTCCATCCAGACGTGCCAACGCCGGTCAACTTGCAGAGCGCCGCGGCGCGAGATGCCGGCAAGCCTATTCCCGAGCCGCGGTATCGACCGGCGATCTACGCGTAGAACGGAACTGTCGGCACGCGGACAGCCGCCCGCGTGCGCCCGCATCAAGGCCCGACCGGGAAGGTCTTGCCCGCGAGCGCTAGCAGCGCCTGCGCCGTCACCCAGACCGGCGTCTGGGCGCTGGTCCGGGAGTAACGCACGGCGCCATCCGATTCCATGAGGCTTTCGAGGTAGCCGACCGGCGAGCGGCTGCCGCGGCGGCTGACCTTCGCCGGGTTATCGCCGGCGGCGATCAGACCCTGGACGGCCCAGGCCGTGGACTGGGCGTTGGACGGGCCGCCGTACTGCTGGGGCAGGCCGCCATCCGGATTCTGAGAGCGGACGATGTAGCCGGCGGCGGCTCCGAGCGCCCCGCGATTACGGGCTCCCGCGTCGGCAAGCGCCTGCAGCGCGGCACCCGTGTCGTCGACGTCGCTGGGCGAGCCGCCGGCGCCGAACGAGAAGCCGCCATCCTGGTTCTGCTGACGCTCGATCCAGCCAGCGGCTTCGCGAATGGGCCGGAAGGCGGGCGAATGGCCGGCGGCGCGCAGGGCGAAGACGGCGAAGGCGGTCAGGTTGACCTGGTCCTCGAAGGAGCCGTCGCGCGCGCGCGCGCGCAGCACTTCGGCGATCAGGTTGCGCCCCGGGAACGAGTATGGAGAGGCCCCGCAAGCGTGCACGGCGAGGACCGTGCGCTCGGCGTCGCCGAGACCGCTCAGCGTGGACGCGCCCGAGCGCAGCGAGTCAAGCGCCGAATGGCCGCCTCTGCGCACGCCTGCCGGGTCGCGGCCGGCGGCCGCCAGGCCCATCGCCGCCCACGCCGTGTACAGCTCGCTCGAGCCTCCGCCGCGCCCGGCGCCGTAACCGCCGTCCTGGTTCTGGGCAGAGACCAGGTAGGCCAGCTCGGGCGACAGCGAAGCGATGCCTACGGCAGGCTGTGGCCCAGCAAAGGCGGGCATCGTCGACGCGGCGCGCGCAGGCGCCCCCGGCAGGACGAGCGCCACACAAACGAGCATCAGAATCAAGCAGACGAGCGCGGAGGGCCCGGACGCAAGCAATCCGGGCCTTGGCGATTCAGAGGTCGAAGGAGAAGACCCAGACGGCCCGGGCGGCAGAGGCTCCCAGCGGACGGTCATGCGCGCGCGCGTGCGTCCCAAGAGCCGGGCCAGCTCTGGGCCGAACGCGAAGGCGAAGGCGAACGTGGCGAGCACGTCGGCGATGTCGTACGGCAAGGACGAAACGGAGATCACGAGGAAGGCAGCGGGAGTGTGGCTGGCGCCGATCGTCCACTCGTAGAGGTTCATGATCTCCTTGGCGAACAGGGCCGCCAGGGCGCAGGCCAATGCGAGCGGGACCCTCGGCAGGCGCCGCCCGGTAAGCCTCCCGAGCGCCGCTCCGGCGAGGCCGACCAGTCCCCAGGCAGCCATCTGCCACGGGGTGTAAGGCCCCTGGCCGAGCATCGCGTTCGAGGCCAACATCCCGATCGCGCCGACAGTGAAGCCGGGAAGCGGGCCGAGCGCGTAGCCGACGACGAACGCGATCGCGGTGATCGGCTTAACGTCCGGCAGGGCCACGAACGCGTCGCGGCCGAGCGCCGCGACCGCCGACAGGGTCGCCACCACGGCGACCATCTTCGCGGACGGGCGCCTGCGCTCGTAGGCGAGCCAGCCGGCAGCCAGGACCGAACCGACGATCAGGAACGAAGCCAAAGGCCAGCTCATAGGGCAACCTCCAGGGCCGGGGCTCGCAGCAGCTCGAAGCCCTGCTCAGGCAGCAGCGCGCCACCCGCCCCGCCGAGGATCCTGGCGATCTCGGTCGCGAAATACCAGCCTCCTGCGAGCAGCTCCCGGGCCGGGCCGTCGGCGATGACGCGGCCGTCCGCGAGCAGGACCGCTCGGCGCGCGCAGGCAGCCGCGAACTCGGGGTCGTGGGTGGCGACGATCACCGTCTGGCCGCCCTCCGCGCGCGCGCGCAGAGCGCGAGCCAACTCGGCCTTGGCCTCGCGGTCCATGCCGCGCGTGGGCTCGTCCAGGGCGAGCACGGCAGGCGACCGACCCGAGACCGGCCCGCCTTCGCCATCACCCCCGCCCGGGTCCACGCCTATGCCCGCGCCTGCACCTGCGCCTATGCCCGCGCCCGCGCCCGCGCCCGCGCCCGCGCCCGCGACGATCGCCAAGGCCAGGCGCTGGCGCTCGCCGCCAGAGAGATCGCGGGGATTGCGGTCGGCCATGCCGAGCAGCCCGACCGCGCGCAGCGCGTCTGGGCCGGCCTCTTCGCCGACGCGCTCGTGGACGAAGTAGTCGCCCGGGTTCTGCAGCAGCAGCGCGACCCGGCCGGCGTGCTCGACCTTGCCGCGCGTGGGCTCGAGCAAACCGGCGGCGTGGCGCAGGAGCGTCGACTTGCCGGCGCCGTTGGCGCCCATCAGGGCGACCGTCTCGCCCCGCGCGAGCGTCAGATCGACGCCCCTCAGGATCGAAGGGCCGTCCTTGAGCTCGTGCCAGACGCCGCGCATGCGCAGCGCTGCCGAAGCGTTGCCGGCGCGCCGTTTGCCCGTTACGCTCAGCGTACGCCGCCCGCCTGGAACGGGACCGGGCTCAGGGTTCGGCGGCATCTGGGGTATCTGGGGTCGGTCTCGGAAGGCCGGGAGGCGGCCGGGATCGGCGCTAGGCGGCGTCTGGGAACCGTTTAGAGGAGCCATCGTCGGGGGGCTCGAAACGCCGTTGCCTTCCCGCGGCAGCAGCCCGCGCGCGCGCAGCGCACCGCGCGCCTGGCGCACGCCGACAGGCGGCGGTTTCAGGCCCGCGAGCGCGAACAGCTTGGCGCCCGGGGTCTGCAACGCCGGCGACTCCTCGGCGGCCCAGGCCAAAAACGAGGCCGGGTCGCCGTCGTGCGCGACGTGGCCGCTGCGCAGCGCGATCACCCTGTCGGCCGCATGCAGGCAGCGCTCCAGGCGGTGCTCGGCCAACAGGACGGTCGTCTCCCACTCCTGGTTCAGGCGGCGCAGCAGGCCGATCAGCTCGTCGCCGGCGACAGGGTCGAGCTGGGATGTGGGCTCGTCGAGCAGGACGACTGGCGGGCGGCCGGCGAGCGCGGCGCCGAGCGCGACCCGCTGCTGCTCGCCGCCGGACAGCTCGTGAACGGAGCGGTCGAGCAGCGAGTCGATGCCGAGCGCGAGCGAGACCTCCTCGACGCCGCGCGCGACCGCACCCGGCATGTGACCGCGGCTTTCGAGCGATAGCGAGAGCTCGGCACGTACTGAGCTGGTCACGAGCTGGGTCTCGGGGTCCTGGAACAGGGCGCCGGCGAAAGCCCCGAGCTGGGCCGGACCGTGAGCCCTGGTGTCGAGGCCGGCGAGCGTGACTGCGCCCGCGAAGCTGCCGCCGTGGAAGTGCGGGACCAGGCCGCAGGCGGCCCGCAGCAGCGTGGACTTGCCGTGGCCGGAGAGCCCCGCGAGCAGGCAGAACTCGCCGGGTTCGATCTCGAAGTCGACATCCTCGAGCGCGGGCGAATCGGACTCGGGGTACCGGTAGGTGACGCCCTCGAAGGACACGATCGCGCTCACGGCTCGATCCCCAAGCGGTCCACGAACGGCAGCAGGATCGCGACACAGAGTGCCAAGCACAGCGTCAAAGCGCCAGCCGTGACGGGCATTTCGACCAGCGGATAGGCCTGGAACCGAAACGAGCCCGCGAGACGGCCGAGCACCGAGATCGCAACGACCGCGAGCCCAGAGCAAACGAACGCGACATCGTGGCGTGACCAGGCGCCGGAGCGAGAGGCGGGGCGTGACGGCGAAGGCTGGGCGAAGCCGCGCAACTCCAGGGTCGCAGCCACATCCATCGCGCGGTCAAGCGAGCCGGCGACGACCGCGCCGAGCAAAGCCACGCGCGCGCGTGGGCCCGTGCGAGCGCCGTCCGGGCGCGTGCGCTGGGCCTCGGCCAGGCGCAGGCCGTCGGCGGCCAAGAGCGGGATCATGCGGACGCAGAGCGACGCCGTCAGGGCCGAACGAAACGAGAGCCTGCGCAGACCCTTCAGGAGCTCGTCGGGATCGACGGACAGGCCGGCGAGCGTCGCGATCAGGATCAAGAGCCCGACCTTCAGGGCGACGACGAGCCCATAGACGAGCGCCTCGACGGTCAAGTCGCCCTGGCCGAACGGGCCGAGGTCGCCGAGCCGAACGAACACGGTCAGGCCCTCACGCGAGACCAGCA
>DATJWI010000108.1:0-11708 GCA_035501375.1 Solirubrobacteraceae bacterium | reverse complement strand
CCGCCGCGGCGCCGCGGCGCCGCCGGTACACGTGTTGTCTGCCGGGCTGCTGTGGGGCGCTCATCGCGCAGAGTCTAGTGTCTTGAGTCATAAATTCGGTCAGCGTTTGCCGGATGGATGGACGTGATCTGACGCACGACGGTGCGACGACAACGTGCGAAAACAGCGGAACGATCAAGCTTTCGCCGGGGCTGAGCAACACCGCGACAGTGCAGAACGTGACCATCAAAGGCAAACTGTCGAACTGCTCGAGCACAGAAAGCGCTGTCACGGAAGGTAAGTACGTCGCGCACCTCAAGACCGAAGCGGTGACGTGCGCCGTGCTCGCAGGTGAAGGCGCGCTTCTGACCGAATCGAATGTCGTCTTCAACTTGAAACCCAAAGAAGGCGGTAACCCGATGGGGACGTTCGACTTCCCGGTTACCGAAAAAGCGGGCGTAAGCCTCAGCGGATTGGTCGAAAGCGGGGCCTTTGAAGGGGGCGCGATCGGCGGCAGCGTTTCGCAGGCCTACGCCGGCGGCGAAACGTGCGGCATTCCGAACGGCAAGAAGAAGGCCAAGAAGGTCAACAAGGGCACCTTCACGGGAAGCCTTTCGCTTTAGACCTCCTGCCCCCATCGGGGGGAGAGGAAAGAGGGGGCTCCAGGATGGGGCCCCCTCTTTTTTGACCTCAGGTTGGCGTCGGCTTGGAGGCATGCCACCACGGGCTTGATCGTGTGTAACGCATTTGAATCCAAGAGGTTGGTCGGCTAAAGAAAAGAATTTCCTTTTTGCCGTCAGCTGTACACCTGGTTCAATCGCGATCGGTCATAGCGTTTGCGACGGTCTGTACAGAGGAGTACCCTTGATGGGCGTCAGTTCGCAGCGACAGAGGGGCCGAGGAGGCAGAGGAGACGATCGGATGGCCGATGGCAACAGACTCATCTCTGGGTCGCGCGTTCGCCTGAGACTGGTGGGCGACGATCGCTTGCTGGCCTCCGTCCGCCGGGGCGAGGCCGCGGCATTCGAGGCGAAGGGGTCGGCGTGTCGCGCTCGCCCAAGACGCCCGAAGAACGCCGGCTCAAACGCGAAGAACGCGAACACAAGCGCGAAGAACGTCAGCGTAAGCAGGAAGAACACGAAGCCGAACAAGAACAGGCGCCGCCCGGCTGAACGGGCTGGGTGCGGCTCGACTGTGCTGGAGCTGGCCTCTGAGTGTGGCCCGACGCGCGGCGGTCGGCCTCTCGCCGCGGTCGTCGGCCCCTGGTGTGGCCCGACCGAGCCGCAGCCGGCCTACTTCTTCAGATACTTGAAGCTGACCTTCTTGACGACCGCGCTCGTCCCGGAAGCGGTTTTCACGGTGATGCTCACCTTGGAACCGGGCGCGCCGGCCGGCGAGACGGCGGTAAGCGAGGCCGACGATTCGACGGTGACTTCCGTCGCCGGAGTTTCTCCGAACTCGACGGTCACCGGCCCTATGAAGTTCGCTCCCGTGATGGTCACGGGCGTTCCTCCGCTCGCCGGACCTTTCTTCGGCGCCGCCTTCTTGACGATCGGAAGCAGCGCTGAGCGCTGCTCGCAGCCGCCGGCTTCGTTGCTCCACTCCTGCTGGTAGTAGTAGAGATCGCCGTCGATCGCCTGGTTGTATTTCGCTCCGTCCGGCGCGATCCCGAGCGCTTCGCCGTATTCGGTCGCTTCGTTGAAGGTCCGGCACTTGTCGCCGATCTCTTCTTCCTTGGCGTCGTACCAGGCGTTGAGCTCAGGGTCGGTCACCGACTCGCTGTGCTCATGAGAGAGCCCGCCTCCGATCGTCGCGTCGGACGGGTTGCCGTTGGGATGTTCTTCTCCGACATCGCATTCAATGCCGTCGACATAGGGGTCGTTGGCGTAGATGAGTACGCCTACGCTCGCCGATATGTAGCCGTGATAGGCGCAGTACGCCGCGTGGCTGGCTCCGGCTGAGCACGAGTGTCCGGCGGCTTCGAAACAGCTTTCGACGCCGGGCGGAGTGAGCAGGAAGTACTCGTGCGCCAGGCCTGCCGGCAGGCCGTTCGCTTCTACATATTTCTTGATCTCGGTCCGCAGCTGCTGATCGGTGAGGCAGATCGGGGCCGCTGAGCAGCCGTTGGCGGGGTAGGGATCGGTGTCGATCAGCGCGCCGCCGAAATGCGAGTCGTAGTTGGCGTGTTCGCCGGCTTCGTCGTAGTACTGAACGAGCACCGAGTCCGTGTTCTGGTTCCCGCCGCTGTCGTGGGCCAGATCTTCGAAATACCTGTCGATTCCCTGCTCATATCCGGCCGGATATGCCGGGGCGCCCGACGGATCCCAGTAGAGAGCGTAGTTCGTGTTCGACGTCATCACCGGGCCGCCGTTGTATAGGAGCGGTTTGCCGGACTTCGAATTCCCGCTCGAGGGCGGCTTGCCGTCGAGGAGCGGCTTGATCGGGGTGGGCGCAGCGCCGGAGAGCGGCTGGTAGCCGAGCGTCTTGCCGGGGAGGTGCACTATCACCGCGCCGGCGTCACCGCAGCCGAGGGCCAGCGCCGCGATCGCCGACAGCGCCGCGACCAAGCCTGCGCGCCCGCGGCGCCGTCCTGCGGTGGATCGACCCACGCGTGTGCGATAGGGCCCGTCCTTGCGTATGGCATCGATGCTCGTGCCCCCTCCATCGCCCCTCCACAACATCGTGATCCTCTCGATCGCCGTTTCCCCCGGTAGCTGGAGATTGTATGCCCTTTTCGGAGCGCCGTAAACGCGCTGTCGGAATTAACGCCGCGTCCCGGCCCAGGTTGGCGAGACGGGGTCGAAGTTCTCGGTAAAGACTTGCTGCTCTGAGCTCTTCCGTCCAACCTTTGTTCGCGCTCGGGCTTTCAAGTAGTGCCGTCAGATGCGGTCGCGGATCGCGACCCGGAGGTGGGATCTTCGATGAGCGTCAAGTCACAGCCCCACATTCATCACCATGTCGACGGTCGGCGTCGGCGAGTGTGCATGTCGGGTGAGATAAACACCACGACAGCGCCTGCCCTGACGATCCTCCTCGGTCGGATCTGCGCCGACTTCGGCGAGATCGAGCTCGATCTGCGCGAGGTGACGTTCATCGACACCGTCGGTCTGCGAGCGCTCCTGAACGCGAAAGCGATCTGCGCTGAGCATTGCGCCGAACTCGTGCTGATTCCTCCCGGCCCTGCCGTTGGCGCCAGGCGGCGTCGCTGGCTCGCGCACGGAGAGCGACGGCGCTCGTAGAGCAGGCAAGCAAGCCCGCGTGCCCGAGCCTCGAATGGCCTGAGCCGGTCCTCAGGCGAGCGGGTCCTGTGGCGGGCTTCCGCAAGGAGGCCTTATGTTGATCGGTTGATGGCGCTTCCGTTCTCGATCTCGATCGCCGCGCTCTCGCTGCTGCAGGGCTCGGTCGTGGCCGTGCCGAGGGCCTGGGACGCCGGGCGCCTTCAGCGGCTGCGCAGCCGCCGTTGGGCGCTCGTGCCGCCGGTATCGGTCGTCGGGTTCGTGCTGGTCGCGAGCTTCGCCGAACGGGCGAGCGCCGACGGGCTGACCTACCTGGCGCTCGTCGCGGTGCCGCCGCTGGGGGCACTGGCGCTCGGTTGGCTGGCCTGGGATGCAACCCCGCCTAAGCCCTGGCGGGCATTGCTCGTCACACCCGTCCTGTTCGGGCTCGCCTGGGCCGACCACGGCGGCCTGGCCGGCCAGGCCGCCGCCTGCTGCCTCTCGGCGCTCAGCTGCGCCGCGCTCGGGGCCCTCTTGGCCGCGGTCACGCCGCCCGGCTGGCTGGCGGCCGGGATCGTGGCGATGGCTCTCGCCGATACAGCCCTGGTCGTGTCTGATCTCCTGCAGAAACCGAACTCGGCCTTGAACGCGGCTCATCCAGCGGCGGGCCTGCCCCAACTGCAGTACGCCGCCTTCGGCTCGGCGGCGATGGGCTACGGCGACCTGTTCGTCGCGGGTGTGCTCGGGGCGCTCCTCGCCACCGCTTTCGGGCGGGCCTGGCAGTTGCGCGGCGCGGCATTCGCGGCGCTGCTGGCGTGCTGCTTCGATCTGCTGTTCTTCTTCGTAAGCGAGCTGCCGGCGACCGTGCCGATCGCCGTTACGCTGCTCTTGGTAGCGGCAGTCTCGCGGCGGTCTCGATCTCGGCCGGAGGCTCGACCTGGCGCTCGGAGGCGATCCCGGCCTGCTCGATCGCGCGTATCTGCGGGATGAGCTTGTGCTCGAAGGAGCCGACCGCTTTGTTGTAGGCGTTCACGGCCGAGTCCAGCTGGCGCCCGGTCTTGGCCAGATGCTCGGCGAACGGTCCCAGCCGCCGGTGCAGCTCCCGCGCCGAGGCGGCGATCTCGCGCGCGGACTCCGCGATTCGCTCCTGGCTCCAGCCGTAGTGCACGGCCCTCAACAGCCCGATCAAGGTCGTCGGCGTGGCCATCAGGACCTGCTGCTGCACGCCGTACTCGATCAGCGCCGGGTCCTCGGCCAGGGCGGCCTGATAGATGCCGTCGGAGGGCACGAACATGACGACCAGCTCCGGCGTTGACTCGAACTGGCGCTGATAGCCCTTGGAGGCCAGTTTGGCGATGTGTTCGCGGGTCTGCCTGGCGTGCCTGTTCATGTTCAGCTGACGCTGCTCGCGCTCCTGCGGGCCGCCATGCTCCTGCCGGCTCCCAGACTCGACGGCCGCCAGGTAGGCGTCGAGCGGGACCTTCGAGTCGACCACGATCACCTTCTCGCCCGGCAGCCTGACCAGCAGGTCGGGTCGCAGCCGGCCCTCGTCGGCGGCGATCGTCGACTGCTCGACGAAGTCGCAGTAGGCGACCATTCCCGCCAGCTCCACGACCCGGCGCAGTTGGATCTCGCCCCACGAGCCCCTGGTCTCCGGGCGCTTGAGCGCAGAGACCAGTTCGCCCGTCTCCCGGCGCAGCGTGTCGGTGCCGGCGCTGAGCGCCCTGACCATCTCCGAGAGCTGGACCTGCGAGTCGCGCCGCTCGCGCTCCAGGCGCGCCAGCTCGGACTCGACCTTGCCGAGCTTCTCGTGGACCGGCGCCACGAGTCCTTTGATCTCCTCGGCGCGCCTTGCCATCTCCCCGGAGTTACGCTCCTCCTCGGCGCGTCTGGCTTCGGTCATCCGTTGCGTCAGCGACTCGCCGGCCTGGGCGAGCACGTCCACGGAGATCGCCTTCAGCTCGTCGCGCATCCGCTCGCGCTCCTCGCGTTGGCGCTCCTGCGCGCGCGCGCCCGCTCCGCGGCGTCCGAACGCGACGGCGCCGACCGCGCCGAGCGCAAGACCGAGTATCAGCAGAGCAAGGTTCATGGCCGACTGACGATGACAGGCTGTGCGGACGGCCTTATCATCCTCTTGATGACGGGCGCGACCGCCGCAACGGGACTCACAGACGGGTATGCCGAACTCGGCGACGTGCGCTTGCACTACGTCGAAGAGGGCCCCGCCGACGGCCCGCTGGTCGTCCTGCTGCACGGCTTCCCCGAGTTCTGGTACTCGTGGCGCCGCCAACTGCCGGCGCTCGCGCGCGCGGGCTACCGCGTCGTGGCGCCCGACATGCGCGGCTACAACCTGTCGGACAAGCCAAGCTCATGGCGAGCCTACGACGCCGAGCGCCTGGCCGGCGACGTGGCCGGCCTGATCGAAGCGCTCCAGCTCCAGGCCGAGCGCCCGCACGCGCGCGCGTACGTCGCCGGCCACGACTGGGGCGCAGCCGTGGCCTACTACGCCGCCATGCTCAGGCCCGAGGCGGTCGAGCGGCTGGCGATCCTCAACGTGCCGCATCCGGCGCGAATGCTGGCCGGCCTGCGCACGCTCAGGCAGCTGCGCAAGAGCTGGTACATGTTCTTCTTCCAGATTCCCGGCCTGCCCGAGCGCCTGCTGACGCGCCACGAATACTCCTTCGCCAAGCGGTCGCTGCGCGCGAACGCGACACGGGGCGCGTTCACCGACGAGGACCTGGAGCGCTACGTCGAGGCCTGGTCGCAGCCCGGTGCCCTGACCGGCATGATCGACTATTACCGCGCCGCCCTCCGTCGCTCGCCGCGCAAGGCCTCGGCCTCGCTGCGGCCGATCTCGGCGCCGACGCTCGTGATCTGGGGCGAGCGCGACGCCTATCTCGGCGCCGAGCTGGCAGAGCCAGAACCCAGGTGGGTCCCGGACGTCAGGGTCGAGCGCATCCCGACGGCCTCGCACTGGGTCCAGCACGAGGAGCCGGACCGGGTCAACGAGCTGTTGATCGAGTTCTTCGGCGCCTGATCCCGTAGTGGTTTGACACCGGGAGGACCCGGTAGTAGCGTGATCGATGTTCCATCATTCGGGCTGTGCTTTCGGAAGGAGAGGCCGACTGTGGGGCCCTCGATTCGAGGAGGACCTACATGTCTGCCCTGCCCGCCTCTCCGCCACGCAAGCGCACGCTTGCGCCGCTGTGCGCCCTGATCGCGCTGTTTGCACTCGCCCTGATGCCGCCCGCCGGGGCCGGCGCGCACGGTGGCGGTCTACCCGGCTTCAGGCCCACCACATACCTCGCGCTCGGCGACTCCCTCGCCTTTGGCTACTCTCAGGCCAAGTTCAACGAACTGCTCCCCGCGGAGCCGGCGTCGGCCTACAACACCGGCTACGTCGACGACTTCGGCCACGTCCTCGACCTGCTCCAGCCCGGCGTTCAGACCGTCAACGACGGCTGTCCCGGTGAGACCACCGAATCGTTCATAGCCGGGCCCTGCGCATATGGGACCGCCTTCCCGCTGCACCATCCTTACGCCGGCTCCCAGCTCGCCAACGCGCTCGCCGTGATAGCCGAACGCCCGGGCCAGGTCAGCCCGATCACGCTCGACATCGGCGCCAACGACGCGCTCGGCCTGATCGAGAACACCTGCAAACTGGAAGCCAAATGCATCGAAGAACATGCCCCGTCGCTGTTCGCCCGCATCGCCGGCAACCTCGGCTTCATCCTCGGCAAGCTACGCGGCGCCGACCCGTCGGCCCACATCATCGTGCTCGGGCTATACAACCCGTTCGGCGAAACGATCCCCGGCGCTGACGCCCTGACCTCGAAACTGAACGAACTGGAGGCCGCGGTCGCCGCCGGCGCCGGCGCGCGCTTCGCGGACCCCTTGCCGATCTTCAACCCGGCGGGGCCCCTCGAACAGCCGGTCCTGTGCACGCTCACCAACATCTGTACTTCCCTGAAAGACATCCACCCGACGACGCTCGGCTACGCCGTGCTCGGAGGCTTGGTCCTGAAGCAGTACCTGGCGTTCTGAGGTCCCGGCCCGTTCACCGGCGCCCGGCCTTTGGGGAGGCCGGGCGCTCAGGCCGCGGTCCGGGACTCGCCGAGCCCCCGGTAGCCGGCGGCGACCTCTTCCAGCACCGTCAGCATCGCCGGCGCGGCCGGCAGCAGCCTCGCTCCGGCGGCCGTCGCGGCGATGACCTGGCGCACGGGCGGTCTGGGGGAGAGGGCCTTGACGAGTACGTCCTCGCGCACGACGCTCAGCGCCAGCTCAGGGATCAGCGCGACGCCGACCCCGGCGGCGACCAGGCCCTGGACGGTCTGGTAGTCGTCGCTCTCGAACGCCACGTTCGGCTCGAACCCTGCCGCGTGGCAGCTGCGCACGACGTGGCGCGCGCACGGGCTCTCCTTCGAGGTCTGCACCCAGGCCTCGCCGCTCAGGTCCTCCAGGCGCAGTCGCTTGCGCCCCGCCAGCCGGTGCTCTCTCGGCAGCGCCAGGTACATCGGGTCCTCCAACAGATGCACTCTGCGCAGATCGGCCCGTCCGCCCGCTCGGCCGCTGGTCTGGCCGCCCGTCTTCCTGTTCGCCTCCCGGCCTGCCCGCCCATCTTTCTGCGAGCCGGCACGCACGCGCGCGAATGCCGCGGAATCGGTGACGCTCGCTGGCTCGCCCGCGGGCTCCTCGAACTCGAATAGCAGCGCCAGGTCCAGCTCGCCGGCCCGCAGCCGCGGCACGACCTCCTCGGGCTCGCCCTCGGCCAGGTTCAGCTCGACGGCCGGATGGCGCTCCCTGAAGGTCGCGATCGCCAGCGGCATCAGCGTCGCCCCGGCCGTCGGGAACGAGGCCATCCTGAGCCTGCCCCCGCGCAGGCCCGCGATCGAGTCGAGCGCGTCTTCGGCGGCCTCGACACCGGCGAGGATCCCTTCGGCGTGGCCCAACAGCGTCTGTCCGGCGGCGGTCAGTCCGACGCCCCGCGTCCGGCGCTCGATCAGCGTCATGCCGGTTTCGGCCTCGAGCGCCGCGATCTGCTGGGAGACGGCCGACTGGGTATATGAGAGCGCGTCGGCCGCGGCCGAGAACGAACTCCGGTAGGCGACCTCCTTGAGGATCCTCAGCCTGTTCACGTTAAGCATAAGTTCAGCTTATCACTCAAATTAAGAAGTCCATTTGTGCTTATAAGAGGAGGGTGCCACCATGGACACGAACCAAAGATCGACATCCGACCTCGGAACCCCTCCAGCCGGGAAGCCCGCTCACCGAAACCACTCACCAGAAGGAGCCAGCCATGCCCGCCAACATCATCGTCTCTTACGACGGCACCGCCAACGAGGACGACGCGATTGCCCTCGGCGGCCTGTTCGCCAGGGCCGGCGCGAAAGTTTCGCTTGCCTACGTACGCCACACCCAGGAGCCCGACCTCGAGCGTGAGCAGTTGGCCCAGCACGAGGCCCAGGCCCTGCTCGAGCGCGGCGCCGAGCTGCTCGGCGCGCCCGTCGCCGGCACCCATGCCGTGACCGACCGCTCGACCCCCGAGGGCCTGCGCGCCCTTGCCGAGCAGATCGGCGCCGACGCCGTCGTGTTCTGCTCGGACTCGCACACCGCGCCCGGCCATGTCACGATCGGCAACTCGGCCGAGCGCCTGCTCGACGGCGGTCCGGCTGCGGTCGCGATCGCGCCCGCGGAGCTCGCGGAGGTCGACGGCGGCCGCCTTCAGATCAAGCGGATCGTCGCGGTCGGCGAGGCCGGCGGTTCCGGTGGCGCCCAGGAGACCGCCTCCTCGCTCGCGAGCGCGCTCGGCGCCGAGGTCGTCCCCGTCGCCGACGACAGCGTCGACCTGCTCGTGATCGATTCGCGCGCCGACGCCCAGCCGGGCCGGGTCTCGCTCAGCTCCTCAGCCGAGCACCTGATCGAGATCGCCACCTCGCCCGTGCTGGTCTTGCCGGCCGGTGTCGCCCTCCGGTTCGGCGCCGCCTCCGCGGTCGCCGCCTAGCGAACCGCACGGCTACGCACTCGCGCGAGCAGGTAGCGCGCGAGCGCGTAGCCGAAGTCCAGCGCGCCGCCGACCAGGTGGCCGATCGGGCCCGTCCACAGCCACGTCTCAAGGCCTCTGATCGAGAGGCGCCGCGCGCGGCGCTGGCCAATCGGCGGTCCCATCGAACTCCGATCGGTGGTCGGCATCGGCGGGACGATATCGTGGCCAAACAATGGCCCTGCCCGTCCAGACCAACGTCACCGAGTTGCCGGACTCGCGCGTGCGCGTCGCCGTCCAGGTCGAGCCCGACCAGGTCCAGGCGCGCGTCGAGCGCGCCGCGCGCGAGCTCGGGCGCGAATTGAAGCTGCCGGGGTTCCGCAAGGGCAAGGTTCCGGCGGCGCTCGTGCTGCAGCGCCTCGGCCGCGAGGCCGTGCTCGAGCAGGCCGTGCGCGACGGCCTCGGCGGCTGGTACGTCGAGGCCATCCGCACCTCCGAGATCGTGCCCGTCGGCGACCCCAAAATCGACCTCGGCGAGTTGCCCGGCCCGGGCGCCGCCTTCCAGTTCAGCTTCGAGATCGGCGTCCTGCCCAGGGCCGAGCTGGGCCAGTACCTGGACCTCGAGGTCGGCCGCCGCGAGCCCCAGGCCGACGAAGAACAGATCGAGCGCCAGATCGAGGCCATGCGCGATCGCTTGGCGCGTCTGGAGACGGTCGAGCGCGCCGCGGAGCTGGGCGACCACGTCGTCGTCGACTACACAGGACGTTTGCCCACCATCGAGGATGAGACCGGCGAGACGACGTTCGTTCCGTTCGCCGGGGGCGAAGGGCGCGACCAGCTGATCGAGCTGGGCTCCGGCAACCTGATCCCAGGGTTCGAGGAGGGCTTGTTGGGCGCCCGTGCCGGCGAAGATCCGCGCACGGTCGAGGTCACCTTTCCAGGCGACTACCCCAATGAAGAACTGGCCGGTCGTCAGGCGACGTTCGAGATCGACGTCAAGGAGGTCAAGCACAAGCAGCTGCCCGCGCTCGACGAGGACTTCGCCGCCGACGCCGGCTTCGACGACGTGGACGAGCTGCGCGAGGACATACGCTCGAAGCTGCTGGCCGAAGACGAGCGCCACGTGAGCGAGGAGTTCCGCGAGGCGGCGCTCGACGCCGCCGTGGCGGCGGCCAAGGTGCACGTCACGGCCGAGCTCGCTCGCGCGCGAGCCCAGGAGATGTGGGAGCGGATGCTGCACTCGCTCTCCCATCGCGGCATCTCACGCGAGAGCTACCTGCGGCTGGCCGGGCGCCCCGAAGAGGAGATCCTCACAGAGACGATCCCCGACGCCGAACGCGCCCTGCGCCGTGAGGCCGTGCTGACGGCGGTCGTCGCGGCCGAGCAGATCGAGCCCTCCGAAGAGGATCTGCTCGAGTACCTGACGCCGGCGGCCGAACGCGAGCAGGTAGAGCCCGCCGAGGCGCTCGAGAAGCTGCGCGCCGACGGGCGCTTGGAGGAGCTCCGCGAGGATCTCGCAGCCCGCCAGGCGGTCGATCTGATCGTCGAGCGCGCCGTCCCGATCCCAGCCGATCAGGCGGCGGCCCGCGAGAAGCTGTGGACGCCCGAGAAGGAGGCTGCCGCCGTGGGCGAGCCCGCCGGCGCCGGCGCGGGCGGAAGTGGCGCGGGCGGCGGGCTGTGGACGCCGGGAGACGCCGGGTCGGCTCGCTAGGACGGACGCGAGGCCGGCTCAGCTAAGGTGGGTTGCAGGAATAGAGGCGGCGAGGAGAGAATGAAGCGAGCACGATGAGCCCCCTGGTACCCATGGTCGTCGAGCAGACCTCGCGCGGCGAGCGCGCGTTCGACATTTACAGCAGGCTGCTCAACGAGCGCATCATCTTCCTCGGCACGCCCGTGGACGACCAGATCGCGAACCTGATCGTCGCCCAGCTGCTGCACCTGGAGTCCGAGGACCCCGAGAAGGATGTCTCGCTCTACATCAACTCGCCCGGGGGCTCGGTCTACGCCGGCCTCGCGATCTACGACACGATGCAGTTCATCAAGCCCGACGTCCAGACGATCTGCGTCGGGATCGCGATGTCGATGGGCGCGCTGCTGCTCGCCGGTGGCGCCGAGGGCAAGCGCATGGCCCTGCCGAACGCGAAGATCCTGATCCATCAGGTCTCTTCGAGCTTCCAGGGGCAGGCCACGGACATCGAGATCCACGCCAAAGAGATCATCGACGTCCGCAAACGGCTCGACGAGATCATCGCCAAGCACACCGGGAAATCACTCGACCAGGTGGGCAAGGACACCGAGCGCGACTACTTCATGAGCTCGGAGGAGGCGAAGGAGTATGGGATCATCGACCGGGTGATCTCCGAGCACTGACGAGGGTCAGGGCAGCGGCCTAAGGGGAGGAGCAGCACAGATGGCCAGACCGACAGACTCCAACGAGCAGCTCCTCTGCAGCTTCTGCGGGAAGTCGCAGCGCCAGGTCAAGAAGCTGATCGCCGGCCCGGGCGTCTACATCTGCGACGAGTGCATCGATCTCT